>NZ_JAJCGT010000018.1:0-64766 GCF_020553185.1 Blautia sp. MSK18_10
GAAGTCTCGACCTTAACAGGTTCCACTTTGGAAGTCTCGACCTTAACAGGTTCTACTTTAGAAGTTTCAACTCTGACAGGCTCAGTTTTGGAAGTAGTCACTTGTAAAATTTCTGATTCCTGCTTTCTGACTGTTGATGAAGAACGTTTCTTCTGGAGTCTTTTTTTAGCCATAATATTCCTCCCTGGTTTATGAAAAATACAGTAACCGGGCAGTGTCGGGACATATAAAACATAAATATGGAGACACCGGACAGTTACGAATATATACAGAAAGCTGCAATTTCCATATCTGCTGTCAGTTTTTTATCATGATCAGCTATGATGCAGACCAGAGAAACAGTATTTGGAGCAGTTTGGAAATTGGGCTTCTGAAATCATATGTAATATTATATTATAGGAACTGCCATATAGGCAAGTACTGACACGTTTTACAGAGAAATAAATTCCGGTTTACGGTCTTTGAAGATTGTATAGTAACGAAAACCACAGGCTTCCAGTACACTGGCAGCTTTATCAAATGCACAGGCGATTTTATCCGGAGTATGCGCATCTGCTCCGATGGTGATGATCTCTCCGCCGAGTTCTCTATAGCGCCTTATTACGGCAGTACATGGATTGGGTTCTCCAAGACCATAATGATATCCGCCTGTATTAAGTTCGATGCCTTTTCCCATGGAAATCAGTTTCTTCAGAATCTCATCCAAAATATCTTTATACCGTCCGTAAGAATATTCCCGGTTCTTGTTAGGACCATAACGGACAACATAATCAATATGTCCGTAAACGTCAAATCCGTCATATGCGGAAATGTTTTCAAGAATGGATTCAAAATATTCCATATAACATAAAAATTCCTTACGTCCTTCAAAAAATTCCGGGTAATAAGGATCATACCCATGGACAAGATGGGATGAACCGATAACGAAATCAAAAGGTGTCTGAGAGAGAAGTGAGTCAAAATATTCTCTCAGATGCATCTGCAGTCCCAGTTCAATTCCGAAACGTACCTGAATTTTATCCTTATATATATCTGAAAGTTCAGCCAGCTTTTCTTTGTAAGCCGGAATATCCAGAGAAAAATCCAGATTGTCCGGAGTAACAGGGTAATCCGGATCCAGATGTTCCGTAAAAGTAATTCCCTGTAGTCCCGTTTCAACAGCGCGATGGATCATAACTTCCATAGGCGTATCCGAGTCAGCAGAAAAAGAAGAGTGCATATGACAATCCCACAATATTTGTCTGCCCATAATTTCAGTCCTTTCTTCTGTAAAAACAGTACTGTTATATTTGCGTGTGATATATTATAAATGAATACTGTGTCCTCTTAAATGGATATATCTGCACCTGAAATATCACAATTACAGGCCCGGATCAGTGTATTCATAAAGCACTGTATACACAGTATAACATATAATTTACATTTTTTACTTAATTTTTATCTGTTTTTTGGAAAATGGTCTTGAATTTTTGTTTAGAATTATGTACAATACATTACAGGTTGATGATTCTTTAACAAACAAAGGATTACCATAATTAACCACTTAATTCATAGGAGGAATTTTATCATGGCAGTAAAAGTTGCAATTAATGGTTTTGGACGTATTGGACGTCTTGCATTCCGTCAGATGTTTGGAGCAGAAGGATTTGAAATCGTAGCAATCAACGATTTAACATCTCCTAAAATGCTTGCTCACTTATTAAAATATGATTCAACACAGGGAAAATATGCTCTTGCAGATACAGTAACAGCAGGAGAAGATTCCATCACAGTTGACGGAAAAGAAATCAAAATTTACGCAAAAGCTAACGCTGCTGAACTTCCATGGGGAGAAATCGGTGTAGACGTAGTTCTTGAGTGTACAGGATTCTATACATCCAAAGACAAAGCTCAGGCTCATATCGATGCAGGTGCTAAACACGTTATCATTTCCGCTCCGGCTGGAAACGATCTT
Source organism: Blautia sp. MSK18_10 (assembly GCF_020553185.1). Lineage (NCBI taxonomy): Bacteria > Bacillati > Bacillota > Clostridia > Lachnospirales > Lachnospiraceae > Blautia > Blautia sp. MSK18_10. The sequence goes on from NZ_JAJCGT010000018.1 coordinate 1,955, forward strand.
AAGACAATCGTTTACAATGTAAACCATGAAACTCTTACAAAAGAAGATCACATCATCTCCGCAGCTTCCTGTACAACAAACTGCTTAGCTCCAATGGCTAAAGCATTAAATGATCTTGCTGCAATCAAATCCGGTATCATGTGCACAATCCACGCTTACACAGGCGATCAGATGACACTTGACGGACCACAGAGAAAAGGTGATTTAAGAAGATCTCGTGCAGCTGCAGTTAACATCGTTCCTAACAGCACAGGTGCTGCTAAAGCTATCGGTCTTGTTATTCCGGAACTGAACGGTAAACTTATCGGATCTGCTCAGCGTGTTCCTACCCCAACAGGTTCTACAACAATCTTAACAGCAGTTGTTGAAGGAAACGTAACAAAAGAACAGATCAACGCAGCTATGAAAGCAGCTTCTAATGAATCCTTCGGATACAACGAAGATGAAATCGTATCCAGCGATATCGTTGGTATGAGATTTGGTTCTCTGTTCGATGCTACTCAGACAATGGTTCTTCCACTTGAGAATGGCACAACAGAAGTACAGGTAGTTTCCTGGTATGACAACGAGAACTCCTACACAAGCCAGATGGTTCGTACAATCAAACACTTTGGTAAATTACTGAACGCTTAATTTTCAGTAAGTGTAAAGGAATAGACTCCAACGAAGGGTCCGGTCTGATTTGGACCGGACCCTTTTCGCGTGGTCTGGAATGACAGCAGGAAATCAATAAGTTACTGTTTACAGATATGCAGTAACTGTTAAAGAATATTATTAAGGAGGCACCACAAATGCTGAATAAAAAATCTGTTGATGATATCAATGTAAAAGGCAAAAAAGTTCTTGTAAGATGTGACTTCAATGTTCCTCTTCAGGATGGAAAGATCACAGATGAGAACCGTCTGGTTGCAGCTCTTCCTACAATCAAGAAGCTGATCGCTGACGGCGGAAAGGTTATTCTCTGCTCCCACCTTGGAAAACCGAAGGGAGAGCCGAAACCGGAATTATCTCTTGCACCGGTTGCAAAACGTCTTTCCGAATTATTAGGACAGGAAGTTAAGTTTGCAGCAGATCCTGAAGTAGTAGGACCTAACGCAAAAGCAGCAGTAGCTGAGATGAAAGACGGAGATGTTATCTTACTTGAGAACACACGTTATCGCGCAGAAGAAACAAAGAACGGAGACGAATTCAGCAAAGAACTTGCTTCTCTTTGTGATGTATTTGTTAATGATGCATTTGGTACAGCTCACAGAGCACACTGCTCTAATGTTGGTGTGACCAAATATGTTGATACAGCAGTTGTTGGTTACTTAATGCAGAAGGAAATCGATTTCCTTGGAAATGCAGTGAACAATCCTGAGAGACCGTTTGTTGCTATCCTTGGCGGAGCTAAGGTTTCCAGCAAGATTTCTGTAATCAATAACCTTCTTGATAAAGTAGATACTCTTATCATTGGTGGTGGTATGTCTTACACATTCTCAAAAGCTATGGGTGGACATATCGGAACATCTCTTTGTGAGGATGATTATCTTCAGTATGCATTGGACATGATGAAGAAAGCAGAAGACAAAGGTGTGAAACTTCTTCTTCCGGTAGATAACAGAATCGGTGATAACTTCTCTAATGACTGTAATATCCAGGTTGTTAAACGTGGCGAGATTCCGGACGGATGGGAAGGAATGGATATCGGACCGGAAACAGAGAAGCTTTTTGCTGATGCTGTAAAAGATGCTAAGACAGTTGTATGGAACGGACCGATGGGCTGCTTCGAAATGCCAAACTTCGCTCATGGTACAGAAGCTGTTGCAAAAGCACTTGCTGAAACAGATGCCACAACTATTATCGGTGGTGGTGATTCTGCAGCTGCAGTTAACATCCTTGGTTATGGCGACAAGATGACACACATCTCCACAGGTGGCGGTGCATCTCTTGAATTCCTGGAAGGAAAAGAACTCCCGGGTGTTGCAGCAGCAAACGATAAATAGACATTGAACACTTAATAAGGTCAAGCCGCAGGCGAAGGCCGAATTTAGTGTGAAAGTCCACCTATCTACTTAATGAAAGCGAGCCTTAAGCGAGACTTGAATTTAGTAGATATGGTGATACTATATAATAACATCCCACAGGGATACTAAGGAGATAAATCATCATGGCAAGAAAGAAAATTATCGCTGGTAACTGGAAAATGAACATGACACCAAGCGAAGCCGTTAAATTAGTAGAAACATTAAAACCATTAGTAGTTAACGATGAAGTAGACGTAGTATTCTGCGTACCTGCAATCGATATCATCCCGGTTGTAGAAGCTGCTAAGGGAACAAACATCCAGGTTGGTGCTGAGAACATGTACTTTGAAGAGAAAGGTGCATACACAGGAGAAATCTCCCCTGCAATGCTCGTAGATGCCGGAGTTAAATATGTTGTTCTTGGACATTCCGAAAGAAGAGAATACTTCGGAGAAACAAACGAAGATGTTAACAAGAAAGTTCTCAAAGCTTTCGAACATGGAATTACACCTATCATGTGCTGTGGCGAAACTCTTACTCAGAGAGAACAGGGCGTGACAATGGATTTCATCCGTCAGCAGGTTAAAGTTGGATTCCAGGGTGTTACAGCAGATCAGGCTAAGACAGCAGTTATCGCTTACGAGCCAATCTGGGCAATCGGAACAGGTAAAACAGCTACAACTGAGCAGGCTCAGGAAGTATGCGCAGGTATTCGTGCATGCATCGCTGAAATCTATGATGAAGCAACAGCAGAAGCAATCCGTATCCAGTATGGCGGATCTGTAAATCCTGCAACAGCACCTGACTTATTCGTTCAGAACGATATCGATGGCGGCCTTGTAGGTGGTGCTTCTCTGAAAGCTGATTTCGGAAAGATCGTAAACTACAAATAAGAATAAAAAACTGATTATAAGCAGATAATCTTTGTGTCCAAACGAGAAATAATATAATGCCCCTGAATACAGGAAAATTGGTAATTTTACTGATTGGATTGTATTCAGGGGATTGTTATAGTTGAAGCAGGTAAGTTACCTGCTTTAATTGCTGTTGCGAATATTTGTTTGGCTATGTCAGACACATAGTATCTTATGAAATTAATATGTATAAAGAAAAAGACAGCTTCATTACTGAAACTGTCTTTTTTATCTGGTGTAAAAATCTGCTGTAAGCTGTTTCTTTTGTACTTTGGGTAAATCTCTTTTGCACGAAAGGAATGCCTCGATACTTTTGTATTTTGACTATTTATCAGGTGTATTTAGTTCATGTATTTTATCTTTTGTATTTTGGAGTATTTCTGAGTTTTTATCCTTGGTGATATAAATTTTTTTCTCTTTGGCAATTCGATGATTTTCTCTTTTGTATGTACAAACTATATCATATTTTTCTACATTCGTCTACAAGTTTCAACAGAAATCAGTCAAAAACATTTCGACAGAATCCCTGCTTTTTCGACATTCGGAGAGGAAATTGACAGATAAATAAAGATTGTCTGATTGCGGGAATCCATTTTCGCTGATATAATGTAAAAAATGTGTAATTATAGAAAGCAGGTTAATATTTTATGGAAGAAAAAGTAACAAAATGTAGTGTATCAAAGAAATGCGGAAGCTGCCAGTATCAGGGTGTTCCTTATAAAGAACAGCTTGCCGCCAAGCAGAAAAGGATGAAGAAGCTTCTTGGAAAGTTTGCAAATGTAAAACCAATCATTGGAATGGATGATCCCTTTTATTATAGAAATAAAGTTCATGCAGTATTTGACAGGGATAAAAAAGGTAATATTATCTGTGGAACCTACGAAGCGAAAACACATAAGGTTGTTCCGATAGAAGAGTGCATGATCGAGGATAGGATCAGTCAGGAAATCATCCGTACAATTCGGGATATGCTGAAATCTTTTAGAATCAAAACATATGATGAGGACACAGGATATGGACTTTTGCGCCATGTGCTGGTGAGAAGAGGGTTTTCCACAGATGAGATCATGGTGGTTCTTGTGATTGGTTCCCCGATCTTTCCTTCAAAAAATAATTTTGTGAAAGCTCTGAGAAAGAAATACCCACAGATTACAACAGTTGTGCTTAACGTCAATGATAAGAAGACCAGTATGGTACTGGGTGAGCGTGATATCGTCATTTATGGAAAAGGATATATCCGGGATACGCTCTGCGGATGTACATTCCGCATTTCTCCGCAGTCTTTTTATCAGGTAAATCCTGTACAGACAGAAATTCTGTATAAGACAGCAATTGAATATGCGGGGCTTGGACGAAAAGAAACAGTGATAGATGCATACTGCGGAATAGGAACAATCGGACTTGTAGCTGCAAAGCGGGCAAAGAATGTCATTGGTGTGGAATTAAATCCGGATGCAGTCCGCGATGCCAGAATCAATGCAAAGGAAAATAAGATTACAAATGCACGTTTCTATCAGGGAGATGCAGGAGAATTTATGGAAAATATGGCAGAAAACGGAGAACATGCAGATGTTGTGTTTATGGATCCACCCCGTACAGGCAGTGATAAAAAGTTTATGTCCTCTGTTATCAAACTGAATCCATCAAGAATCGTATATATCTCCTGTGGACCGGAAACACTGGCAAGAGATCTGGAGTATTTGACAAAACATGGCTATGATGTGAGAAAAATACAGCCGGTAGATATGTTCAGTTTTACAGACCATTGTGAAAATATTTGTCTTTTGACGAAAAAATTTGAGAAACAGACGAAAAATCAAAACGAATACAAATACTAAAAGAATATAAATACCAAAAGAAAAGGAAGGTTTCATGGAAATAAGAAAAGCATCAGTGCAAGATCTTGGGCAGATCATGCAAGTTTATGATAAAGCCCGCAAATTTATGAGAGAAAATGGCAATGCAGAACAGTGGGGTGAAGATTACCCCTCAGCAGAACTGATAGAGCATGATATTGATAAAATGTATCTGTGCATGTCAGAAGGGCGGATTGCCTGTGTTTTCTATTATGCGGCGGAAGAAGATGAAGATTATAAAGAAATTAATGGAAAATGGCTGAATGAAGAACCCTATGGAGTAGTTCACAGGGTAGCGTCCACAGGAATAGTAAGAGGAGCCGCATCATTCTGTCTGGACTGGGCCTATGCTCAGACACAGAATCTCCGTATGGATACATACAGCGATAACATCCCCATGCAGAAACTTCTGGAAAAATGCGGATTTCAGTACTGTGGTTCATTTGAACGTCTGGGAATGGATAAATGGATGGCATACCAGAAAATATAATAAACAAGTCCCTATCTGTTTCAACTGTAAGAGACAGATGGGGACTTTAAGGTTATTGATTGCTGTAGTTAGAGGTATCCATCAGAAGAAATCCGGTCTTTTACAGATTCTCAACAATCTGGCGTGCTACATATACACCGCTTGCAGAAGCATGGGACAGGGAATGGGTTACACCGCTTCCGTCTCCAATGATATACAGGCCTTTGTATCTGCTTTCCAGATTTTCATCAATATCAACTTCCATATTATAGAACTTAACCTCCACACCATAGAGGAGGGTGTCGTCATTAGCTGTCCCGGGAGCGATTTTATCCAGAGCATAAATCATTTCAATGATTCCGTCAAGGATACGTTTCGGGAGAACAAGACTCAGATCACCGGGAGTAGCTGCGAGAGTAGGTCGTACCATACCTTCTTCGATACGTGCAACCGTACTCCTTCTTCCGCGCACCAGATCGCCGAAACGCTGTACGATCACTCCGCCGCCCAGCATATTGGAAAGACGGGCAATGCTTTCGCCATATCCATTACTGTCTTTAAATGGCTCGGAGAAATGTTTGGCTACCAACAGTGCGAAGTTTGTATTTTCTGTCTGTTTGGACGGATCTTCATAGCTGTGGCCATTTGCTGTGACAATGCCGTTTGTATTTTCGTTTACAACGATGCCATAAGGATTCATACAGAAAGTCCTCACATTATCTTCGAATTTTTCTGTTCTGTAGACAATCTTACTCTCATACAGTTCGTCTGTCAGGTGGGAGAAGATAACAGCAGGAAGTTCTACACGTACACCCAGGTCTACCCGGTTTGATTTGGTTGGGATATCAAGTTCTTTACAGATCTGTTCCATCCATTTGCTTCCGCTTCTGCCTACGGATACAATGCATTTGCTGCAGTCAGTGGTATCATTCTTTGTGATGATACGGTATCTGTCTTCAAGTACTTCCAGACGTTCTACAGGAGTGTTGAAATGAAAATCAACATGCTCTTTTAATTTTGCATATAAGTTCTCAAGAACCACATAGTTAATGTCTGTTCCCAGATGACGTACGGAAGCATCCAGAAGCTTTAATTTGTTCTGCATACAAAGTTTTTTGAATTTGGTTCCGACTGTAGAATACATTTTTGTGTCCTGTCCGCCGTAGGCAACATTGATCTCATCTACGTAACGCATCAGGTCAAGAGCGTCTTTCTTTCCAATATGTTCATAAAGTGTTCCGCCGAAATCATTTGTGATATTGTATTTGCCGTCAGAGAAAGCACCGGCACCGCCAAAGCCGCTCATAATGGCACAGGTTTTACATTTGATACAGGTTTTTACTTTGTCACCATCAATTGGGCAATGTCTTTTACTGAGAGGATTTCCAGCCTCAAAAACAGCAATCTTTAAATCGTTATTTTGTTTCATCAGTTCATAGGCAGAGAAAATACCGCCAGGTCCTGCGCCGATGATCACTACATCATATTTCATATATACTACGATCCTTTCAGGTAAAAATATTTTGTAAATCTGCAGCAAGTCTCCTGAACGCACTATTTAACTGATAAATTGCGAAGCGGATGATATTATGCGCCTGAAGAGAATGCCATAGATAAGTCTGCGTTACTGAGAACGAAGGAGACAGTAATAAGTATATCATAAATAAATGAAAAAATCTTATGTTTTTGTGAATGGACTTATAGGATAACATTATAAATAATGTTTTAACCGAATCAGGTAAGTCCCCTGTGGAGATTGCGAATATCCGCCTGACTTTCTGCAGGATATGATAAGCAAAATATATTATAGATATGAGAAGATATCAGGTTAGGGGTAAAATACCTTTTGCCCTAACATCATGAGAAAGATAAAAAGAACAAATAGTTCTATAAAAGGACACAACTACATCATATTGATACTGAATCCGAAAAAATTATTTTTCCTCAGGTTTGGCATTATCCGGAATGTGTTCTACAATATCACCGAAATCGCAGTCAAGGATTGAACATAAGATATCAAGACTGCGGATTTCCACATTTTCATTATGACGGAGTTTATCCAGAAAAGAAGTGCTTATGCCATAGTGAGTGTACAGGGCATACTGGCTGATTTTCCGCTCCTTCATAGTCTTCCATAATTTTCTATAGCTTATCATATGTAATAACCGTCCGATTTGTTCTTGATTCATATTTATTATCGGGTTAAAATAGGTCTTGTAACAGTGTCTTTATAAAGACACTATTGAGAAGGAAAGTGATATAATGAAGACGATCAGAAAGATAATGGAAGGCGTGGCCGCAGCCTGCATATCAGTGGCAATGTATTACTGCTTCCTGAGTGGAGCCCCTGCCGGGGGAACAGAGAGAACTGTTTATATGATCCTGGATGGAATATTCTGTATTTCTGCCTGGGTGGCAGGAGTGGGGATATTATGGTATGTGAGATGGCTTCGCAGACGGAACAAAGAACTTGAAAATATGATAAAGATTTTGCTTAAAAATGCAGACAAACTTGACAAATAGGAAATTCTGCCATACTATAAAAACCAACGAAAACGAAAGGGGAATCCTGCAAAATGAATGAAAATGTCATCAAAGCCGCACTGTTAGGATTTGGAACAGTAGGAACAGGTGTATATAAGGTACTGAAGAATCAGGAAAAGGAAATGTCGGCCAAGATTGGCTGTAAAATTGAGATAAAGAAAATCCTTGTGAGAAATATAGAGAAGGCAGCGGCGAAGATAGAAGACGCCTCTTTGCTCACCAGCCAGTGGGATGAGATTATAAATGATCCGGAGATTGAGATTGTGATTGAACTGATGGGTGGGATTAATCCTGCAAAAGAGTATATCCTTTCTGCATTAAAAGCCGGTAAGCATGTAGTCTCTGCAAACAAGGATCTGATCGCAGTACATGGTCATGAGCTTCTGGATGCGGCACATGAGAGTAAAGTGGATTTTCTGTTTGAAGCAGCAGTAGCAGGTGGTATTCCGATCATCAGACCATTGAAACAGTGTCTGGCAGGAAATCACATGACAGAAGTTATGGGTATTGTAAACGGAACCACAAACTTTATTCTGACAAAGATGACTCAGGAAGGCATGGAGTTTAAGGATGCCCTGGCACTTGCAACAGAACTTGGATATGCGGAGGCTGATCCGACTGCTGATATCGAAGGTCTGGATGCAGGACGTAAGGTAGCGATCCTTGCATCTGTGGCATTTAACTCACGTGTGGTATTTAACGATGTATATACAGAGGGAATTGCCAAGATCACATCAAAAGATATTCATTATGCGAAAGAAATGGGACGTGATATCAAGCTTCTGGGTGTTGCAAGAAACGAAGCAGACGGAATTGAAGCATATGTGTGCCCGATGCTGATTCCCAGTTCCCATCCGCTTGCAACTGTAAATGATTCCTATAATGCAGTATTTGTCCATGGAGATGCAGTGGAGGATGCCATGTTCTTCGGAAGAGGAGCAGGAGAACTTCCTACAGCCAGTGCAGTTGTGGGTGATGTATTTGATATTGTGAGAAATATTCTTGCAGGATGCTGCGGCAGAATCGGATGTACCTGTTACAAGAATATCCCTGTTAAGAAAATGGAAGATACACATAACCGTTATTTCCTCCGTCTCAAAGTAGAGGATCGCTGCGGTGTTCTTGCCGAGATGACTGCTATTTTTGCCAAATATCAGGTCAGTGTTGCACAGATTATCCAGAAAGATACCAAGGTGGAAGGGTGTGCGGAAGTAGTTGTGATCACTGAGAAGGTAAGAGAAGGTGATTTCAGAACTGCCATCGAAGAACTGAGAAACAGGGATTCCGTAAGAAAGATTTCCACGATCATTCGTGTATATGGAAAATAAGTTACTGTTCTTTTCATATATATAGTAATGAAAATGAAACAGATACAAAAAAAGAATTGAAAAATCCTGAGATTTTGATACTATATAAGAGATGTCAGATATAAAAGTTTTATTGTGCAGAGATGATCAGTTTTCTGCTCCTGATATCAGCAAAACAGTTATCAATTATGAATAAACATAAAAGGAGAACATTATGAGCAAAAAACCAACCGTATTAATGATTCTTGATGGATATGGTCTGAATGACAAAAAGGAAGGAAACGCTGTATATCTGGCTAAAACACCGGTTATGGACAAGCTGATGGCAGAATATCCATTTGTAAAAGGAAACGCAAGCGGACTGGTAGTAGGTCTTCCGGACGGACAGATGGGTAATTCTGAAGTAGGACATATGAATATGGGCGCAGGCCGTATCGTATATCAGGAACTTACCAGAATCACAAAAGAAATCCAGGACGGTGATTTCTTTAAGAATGAAGCTCTTCTTGCAGCAATGAAGAACGCAAAAGAGAATAACTCTGCAGTACATTTCATGGGACTTCTTTCTGATGGTGGTGTGCACAGTCATAATACACATCTTTATGGATTACTTGAGATGGCTAAGAGAGAGGGCGTTGAGAAGGTTTACGTACATTGTTTCCTTGACGGTCGTGACACACCTCCTGCATCAGGTAAAGAGTTTGTAGAGGCTCTTGAAGCAGAGATGAAGAAGATCGGTGTAGGTGAGATTGCTACTGTTTCCGGACGTTACTATGCGATGGATCGTGATAACCGCTGGGATCGTGTAGAACTTGCATACAATGCTCTTACAACAGGAGAAGGCGTAAAGGGAACAGATGCACCGGCAGCAGTTCAGGCTTCTTATGACAATGATAAGACAGATGAGTTTGTTCTTCCTACAGTTATCGAGAAAGACGGACAGCCGACAGGTGTTATATCTGATAAAGATTCTGTTGTATTCTTTAATTTCCGTCCTGACCGCGCTCGTGAGATCACAAGAGCATTCTGCGATGATGATTTCCAGGGATTTGAAAGAAAAGCAAGACCACAGGTTACTTTCGTATGCTTCACAGATTACGATGACACCATTCAGAATAAACAGGTTGCATTCCACAAGGTTCAGCTTCATAATACATTTGGTGAGTATCTTGCAGCACACAATATGACTCAGGCGCGTATTGCTGAAACAGAGAAATATGCACATGTTACATTTTTCTTCAACGGCGGTGTGGAAGAGCCGAACAAAGGAGAAGACAGAATTCTGGTTAAATCTCCGAAGGTTGCAACCTACGATCTTCAGCCGGAAATGAGTGCACCTCAGGTTTGCGAGAAACTGGTAGATGCGATTAAATCTGACAAATATGATGTGATCGTGATCAACTTTGCAAACCCGGATATGGTTGGACATACAGGCGTACAGGAAGCTGCCATCAAAGCAGTGGAAACTGTTGATGAATGTGTTGGCAAAGCAGTAGAGGCTCTTAAGGAAGTGGACGGACAGATGTTTATCTGTGCTGACCATGGAAATGCAGAACAGCTGATCGACTATGAGACAGGTGCTCCGTGGACTGCACATACAACAAATCCTGTACCATTCATTCTTGTAAATGCAGATCCGAAATATACACTGCGCGAGAACGGATGTCTTGCAGATATCGTTCCTACACTGATCCAGCTTATGGGAATGGAACAGCCTGCGGAAATGACAGGAAAATCACTTCTTGTAGAGAAATAATATAATACAAAAACTGTGAGAACTGCTTTGTAGACATCAGCAGTTCGTGATATTGACGAAACCCTCTGACACAAATCAGAGGGTTTTTTGTTTGCTTTTGGTGATTATGTAGAAAATCATGGAATTAAAAAACACATCTTGAAATGGAAAATTTTTTCAACTATAATCGCTCTGATATCTGATAAAACAGATATCGAAAACAGCAAATAAAGAGGATTAAAAAAGGATTGGGAGGGTTTATTGGAATGCAGACAGACATGACAGTTGGGAAACCAATGAAGATGATACTTGACTTTACGATACCTGTATTTATAGGTAATGTATTCCAGCAGTTTTACAACATGGCAGATGCCATAATCGTAGGAAAATTTGTAGGAACAAAAGGGCTGGCAGCGGTTGGTTCAACAGGAACGATCATGTTTCTGATCATAGGTTTTCTTACAGGACTGACAGCCGGTTTTACAGTTCTGACCTCACAGAAATTCGGTGCAGGAAAGATGGATGAGATGCGGCAGTCAGTGGGAAATGCGGCGTTACTTTCAATTATCATTTCGGTTATAATGACGGCTGTCAGTATGGTGGGGATGCACTCGCTTCTGACATTAATGCATACACCGGAGGATATTTTTCAGGATGCATATACCTACATTATGATCATATGCGGAGGTATTTTTGCACAGGTATTATATAATATCCTGGCCAGTATTCTGAGAGCACTGGGAAACAGTAAGACACCCTTATATTTCCTGATTCTGGCGGCACTTTTGAATATAGTACTTGACCTGACGTTTATTATTGTTTTCCATATGGGAGTCGCTGGGGCTGCCTGGGCAACGATTACAGCACAGGGAGTATCCGGAATGCTTTGCCTGATTTATATCATAAAATGCGTACCGGAATTGAAACTGAAGGCAGATGACTGGAGATTTCGTTCAGAGATTGCCAAAAAAGAAATTCTTGTGGGCATTCCCATGGGACTGCAGTATTCCATCACTGCGATCGGAACCATGATGGTACAGTCTGCACTGAATATTCTTGGTTCCTATGCAGTAGCGGCATTTACGGCAGGAAATAAGATTGAGAATATTTTTACTCAGGCATATGTTGCAATTGGAACAACAATGGCAACATATAATGCACAGAATATAGGAGCGCGTAAACTGGACAGAGTCAGACAGGGATTTAACAGTGCGCATATTATAGGAATTACCTATGCCATTGTTACAGGTGTGATTATTTTCTTCTTTGGCAAATATTTGTCTTATCTGTTTATTTCAGATAATGCCGCAGAAGTCATTCCTATGGTTGATACTTATGTGAAATGCGTGGCAGTATTTTTCATACCACTTCACTTTGTCAATGCACTCAGGAATGGTATTCAGGGCATGGGATACGGACTGCTTCCCATGCTTGCCGGTGTTGCAGAACTGGCAGGACGTGGAATCACTGCTATGGTCGCGGCGGCTCATAAGAGTTACTTTGGAGCATGTATGGCCAGTCCGATGGCATGGGTACTTGCCGGAGGACTTTTGATCGTCATGTATTTCTATGTGATGAAGGATATGAAACGCAGACTTGGCCTGTAAAAATAAGAAAAATCATAAGGGATTTGCCAAAGAAAACATTTTTCGGGGATATTACCTGCAAACAGTAATAAAAAATGAGAAAAAGGTGAATAGTAGGTGCAAATTGGAAGAATTATGTTATAATGAAACATGCAGCGCAGGTTTATGTGGTCAGTACATAAACTCTGTGTATTGTGAAGCGTATTATTAAGAATTATAGCAAGCCTCTTAATTAACCGAATCAACAGTAATATGATTCAGAAGTAATAGGCTTCAGGAAAAATGAACGGTAACATTTATGTTGAGGAGAAAATAGATGGGCAACAAAGAGGAAAAAAACAACACAGTCCCAAATGGCAGTATGGAAATAACTGGCAGACGCCATAAATCCGCAAGACCGGGGAGAATTTCGTATGTACCGATCAGTGATGAAGATCTTGCACCTTATGAACCACCTGTCCGCAAGAAGCATAAAGGATTAAAGATTACAGGAATCGCAGTGGCAATGGTTATTGTAAGTGCCGGAGCCGCATATGCAGGTATGTCATATTATTATTCGGATAAATTCTTTGAAGGAACATCAATCAATGGTATTGACTGTTCAGGTAAAACTGCTTATGAGGCAGAACAGAAGATTGCGAAGACAGTAGAGAACTATTCCATAGAGGTTGATTCCAGAAATCTGGATCCGCAGACGATCAGCGGAGATCAGATCGGCTATAGTTATGTTTCTGATGGAAGTGTTCTGAAACTTCTGAAAGATCAGAAACCTTATGAATGGATCAGAGGTTTTTTTGAAAAGAAGAGCTATACAGCCGCTGAGAACACGACTTACGATAAAGAAAAGCTGAAAAAACAGGTGAAGGCACTTAACTGTGCACAGAAAGAGAATCAGGTAGCTCCTGAGAATGCATATGTCGCATATGGAGATTCGCAGTTTGAGATTGTTCCGGAGACAGAGGGAAGTAAGCTGGATTTGAAAAATGCTTATAACGTGCTTTCGGAAGCTGTTTCGGGAAATAAGACTTCGGTTGATTTCGACAGTGAGCCGGACGTGTATGTAAAAGCAGATATCACCAGCGACAATCCGGATCTGCAGGCGTCTCTTAATGCATGTAACAATTTCACAAAAGCAAGCATTACGTATACTTTTGGAGATGAAACGGAAACCCTGGATGGAAATACGATCAAGGACTGGCTGAATTTTGATGAAAAAGGACAGCTGATCATGGATGATACATCTTTCAGACAGCACATCGCAGATTATGTGGCGCAGCTTGCAGCGGCCCATGATACGGTGGGAACTGAAAGAGAGTTCCAGACAACAAGTGGGAGAACTGTCAGTGTATACGGTTCTGCATATGGATGGCAGATAGACCAGGCTTCAGAGGTTGCACAGCTGACACAGGAAATCCAGTCAGGGACACAGACAACCAGAGAGCCGGTTTATTCTATGACAGCCAATGCACATGGTTACAATGATATAGGAAATACTTATATTGAAGTGGATCTGTCCGAACAGCATATGTATTTCTACCAGAACGGAGAAGATATCTTTGAGTCAGATATTGTTTCCGGTGATATGAGATATTCTGACCGTCAGACTCCGGCCGGTATTTATACGATTTATTATAAGAAGAGCCCGGATGTGCTCAGAGGTAAACAGCTGGCAAACGGTAAATACGAATATGAACAGCCGGTAACGTACTGGATGCCGTTTAATGGCGGTATTGGTTTCCACGATGCAAACTGGCAGCCATACTTTGGTGGAGATCGTTTCATGGAAGGCGGTTCGCATGGATGTATCAATATGCCGCCGGAGAAAGCAGCAGAACTTTATAATATTATTGACTGCAATATTCCAATCGTATGTTTCTATTAATATTGATCAGGAATTACTTTTCTTTAATCTTTTAATTGGAGGCATTGAACAGTTTTCTGAAAAATAAAAACAGGTATGGATATTCCGGGATCATTGTATACGAAACAATAGTCCCGGATTTCTATAAAAAGAAAAAAGGTTCTGTATGGTAAAATGCAGAAAGAAAGGGGAAGGTTATGAATTTTGATTCTTTAAACATCATACTGACAATTGCCGCTTTCATAGTAGGAATAATGCTTCTGACAGGACATGGGGATATTTTCCTAAAAGGTGGAAACTCGGACATCAGTAAGAAGCTTTATGATGAAGAGAAGATGGCAAAAGCAAGTGGAGTTGCGCTTATTTTGATTGGCGTTGTTTCTGCTATAGATCTTTTTACTACAGCACTGGCCTTTAAAATAGCTTACATAGCAGCACTTCTGATCATTATTGTCGGGCTTGTGTGTTATTTGAGATTAAAATGTAAAAAATAATGAATAAGGCAAGAAGGATCGAGATACGGTAAAATGTGTACGGTCCTTTTTATTTTTATGTATTAGCGTTTTTTCCTGTTTTGTGATAAAATGACATACAGGCCAAAATCCAATTGCCACAGGTAATCTGAAATGAATTTTGGCGGTGTTACTGAGAATGGAGTGAACAGTAGTTACTGTTCACTGGTGATATCCCGCGAGGTGTTTTTTGTGAGCGAAGGTCACAGAAAACCCGAGACATACCGCGCGAATTTATGCGATTAGCATAAATTCTGTGCATCGCGAAGCGTGTTGCTGAGAACGGAGTGAACAGTAACGAACAGTAAATAAACGAGGAAAAGATAAATTATGGTACTTGAAGAGATTGTGCAGCCTCTGGTAAAATGGTACAGGGATAATAAGAGGATTCTTCCATGGAGAGATAAGGACAATGCTTATTATACATGGGTGTCGGAGATTATGCTGCAGCAAACCAGAGTGGAGGCAGTGAAACCCTATTTTCAGAGATTTATCACAGAACTCCCGGATATTCAGTCACTGGCGGAATGTCCTGAAGAGAAACTTCTGAAGTTATGGGAGGGACTGGGATATTATAACCGCGTTCGGAACATGCAGGAAGCGGCGAAAACTGTAAAAGATGAATATAATGGCAGACTGCCTGAAGATTATCAGGCACTTTTGTCGTTAAAGGGAATAGGAAGTTATACAGCCGGTGCCATTGCATCGATCGCATATGGGGAAAAGGTTCCGGCTGTAGACGGGAATGTACTGCGTGTGATTTCCAGAATTACAGAGAGTACTGAAGACATCAGCCGGCAGTCTGTCCGCAGAAAAATAGAACAGCAGGTTTCGCAGATCATGCCCTCAGATTGTCCGGGAGACTTTAATCAGGCACTGATGGAACTGGGAGCTGTGATATGTGTTCCCAACGGTCAGGCGAAATGTGCAGAATGTCCGATTGCATTTACCTGTCTGGCTCACAGACATGATAAAGCGGATATGATTCCTGTAAAAGCACCTAAGAAAGCCAGAACACAGGACAACAGGACTGTGTTTATCATTCAGGACGGAGAATGCACAGCTATCAGGAAAAGACCTGAGAAAGGACTTTTGGCAGGCTTATATGAACTGCCAAATACTCAGGGACATTTAAAAAGCGAAGATGCGCTTTTGTACGTAAAAGAGTTGGGACTTGACCCATTATATATAGAAGAACTTCCGCCTGCGAAACATATTTTCTCCCATATTGAATGGAGAATGCAGGCATACAGAATAAAGGTATCATCCCTAAAGACAACACAGGATAAAGAACTCATTTTTGTAAGTAAAGAACAGTCAGGTAAACAATACGCAATTCCATCTGCTTTTGGAGCGTATGCAAAGTATATCAAGGAGGAAACAACAAGATGAAACTGTTAAGTATTGCGATTCCATGTTATAATTCCCAGGATTATATGGAGAATTGTATAGAGTCATTACTGGTGGGAGGAGAAGAAGTAGAGATTCTTATAGTAGATGACGGATCTTCTGACAGAACTGCTGAGATTGCAGATGACTATGCCAGGAAATATCCTACAATTGTAAAGGCAATCCATCAGGAAAATGGTGGTCATGGAGAAGCTGTCAATGCAGGGATCAGAAATGCTACAGGATTGTATTTCAAGGTAGTGGACAGTGATGACTGGGTAAATAAAGAGGCGTATGTACAGATTTTGAAAACTTTATATGAACTGCTCAGAGGTCCACAGACAGTTGACCTTCTGATCAGTAATTTCGTATATGAGAAACAGGGGGCAACCCGTAAGAAAATCATGCAGTACCGCAAATGCCTGCCGCAGGACAGAATATTTGGATGGGAAGAAGTGAAACATATGCCGAAAGGTAAATATCTTCTGATGCACTCCATGATCTATCGTACAAAACTGCTTCATGAATGCAATCTGGAACTGCCGAAGCATACATTTTATGTAGATAATCTATTTGCTTTTGAACCTCTTCCGTATGTAAAGAATCTGTATTATCTGGATGTGAATTTCTACCGTTATTTTATCGGGAGAGATGACCAGTCTGTAAATGAGAAAGTGATGATCAAACGTATTGACCAGCAGATCCGGGTAAACAAACTCATGGTAGATGCATATATCAACTGTAAAAGTACAAATAAGCAGTTGAAAGCGTATATGTTCAGCTATCTGGATATTATTACAACTATTTCTTCCATTATGCTGATACGTGCCAATACAGAAGAGTCCCTTCAGAAGAAGAAAGAACTTCTGGAATATATCAGGACAGAGAATAAACAGGTATACAGAAAACTGCGTCACAGTCTTTTCGGAAGAGTCATGAACCTTCCGGGAAGAGGTGGAAGAAAAATGTCAGTGGCAGCCTACAAAATCAGCCAGAAATTCTATGGATTTAACTGATGTGTAAAAGCTTCACATCCGGATATCGGTTTTGGGAAAATATTTTATGAAATTGTTATAACTGTAAAAAAGCAGAATCTCTGAAAGACAAAAATGTATTTCAAAGATTCTGCTTTTTTTAAATCTTTCTAATTCTCGCTCTTTTTTCTCTTTACTTCTCTAAAGCAGACAGATTCAGAAGAAACGGAAATTCTTCTCGGATAAAAAACCCAAAAGCCAAATAATGCAAGTGTGGCACCCATGCATACATCGATCACAGAATGCTGTTTCAGGAACATGGTGGACATGATGATCAGCGCAGTCAGGGTAAAGGAGGCTGCTTTTATAAGTTTTTTATTTCGCAGTGCTTCGCAGTTTGTAAGCGACATATGTATTGCAAGAGAGTTGAATACATGAATGCTGGGCAGGATATTCGTAGGAGTATCTGTACTGTACAGCCATTTTACTATATCTGTGAAGATATTGTCTCTTGGAAATTCGGTCGGACGTATGTGCTGAGCATTTGGATAAACATAGGAAACAATCAGGAAAACAGTCATTCCCATCATAAGATTAAATGCCAGCTGATAGTATTCATGTTTGTTTTTGTTAAAAAATATAAAATAAATCACAGCCAAGATCATGTATGGAAACCACAGCATATAAGGAACGATAAAGAACTCACAAAATGGAATCCAGTCATCAAATACTGTATGTACGATATGATAGCTGTGAACCGGTCTGTGCTCCAGGTAACTGAAGAGCAGGATATAAATGATGCTGTAAACAGCAATCACAAGTCCATGCCGGTATTTGGAAATAAAACGTTTCAAAATTTCACCTTCTTTGGAGAATTATTTCATACCATACCATATCATAACATCTTCATACTGCTTTTACAAATAAATTTTCTCATAAAGTATATAAAAATTTTATAAAAAAATTCTCAATAAAGTTCAGCGTTTTACAAAGTTTTAACATAAAGCAGAACAAAGATTTTACGGCTTTTTATTATACTGATATCAACTGAGCCGGAGAAATTATAGTGATTTTCGAAAATGTCATGTTGTTTCCGGAGATTGTATACTGGTTTCGGCTTATGGCATTCAGTAAATAATTGTAAATGGAGAACAGAAAAATGATATATTTGGTAGAAGATGATGAGAGTATACGTGAACTGGTGATTTATACATTGAAAAGTCAGGGATTTGAAGCAAAAGGATTTGAAAGACCTTCTCACTTCTGGAAAGCCCTGGAAAAGGAAAAACCTGCACTTCTGCTCCTTGATGTGATGCTGCCGGAAGAGGATGGGATTTCCATATTGAAGAAATTGCGTATGCGTCCGGATACACGTAAACTTCCTATTATCATGCTGACAGCAAAAAGCAGTGAATATGATACAGTGGTAGGTCTTGACAGCGGGGCAGATGACTATATTCCAAAACCATTCCGCATGATGGAACTGATCTCAAGGATCCGCGCATTATTAAGAAGAACAGAAGATGACGGCGCAGAAGAATATCGGACAGGAAACCTTTATGTCTGCCCTTCCAGACATATTGCAACTGTAGATAAAAAGAATGTAAATCTTACATTAAAAGAATATGAAGTATTATGTCTGCTTCTGAAAAACAGCGGAACTGTACTTTCCAGAACCCAGCTTCTGAATCAGGTCTGGGGGTATGAATTCGACGGAGAGAGCAGAACCGTTGATGTACATATCCGAACACTGAGACAAAAACTGGGAAGTGCCGGTGAGCTGGTGGAGACAGTTCGTGGAGTCGGATATAAAATTAATATGAAATAAAGTTAAAGAATAACTGGAAACAGGAATTTATCTATGCTATACTTTTAAATATGAGAATTGCAGGAGTTGCAAAGAGCAAAGCAAAATAGCTTTTGATCCTGACATCTTAAATATAAGCAGATGCCAAAAATAAATGGACAGCTGCCCGAAATCAACGGTCAGGGATATCAGAAACCCTGACTGTAGATTTTTATAAGGAGTTATTTATTTTATGAAATCATTAGTAATAGCAGAGAAACCTTCTGTTGCCAGAGATATTGCCAGAGTACTTCACTGTACACAGAAAGGAAATGGTACTCTTGAGGGAAAAGATTACGTAGTCACCTGGGCACTTGGACACCTTGTTACGCTGGCAGATCCTGAGGAATACGATAAGAAGTATATGAAATGGGAAATATCCACACTTCCCATGATGCCGGATCGAATGAAGCTGGTAGTTATTCGACAGACCGGTAAACAGTACAATGCAGTAAAAACGCAGCTGTACAGAAAAGACGTAAACGATATTATAATAGCCACAGATGCCGGAAGAGAAGGTGAACTGGTAGCCCGCTGGATTCTTGACAAAGCGGACTGTCATAAACCAATCCGCAGACTGTGGATTTCTTCAGTTACAGACAAAGCTATCAAAGAAGGATTCGGAAATCTGAAAAACGGACATGAGTATGATAATCTGTACAGAGCAGCTGTGGCAAGAGCGGAAGCTGACTGGCTGGTGGGAATGAACGGTACAAGGGCACTTACCTGTAAATATAATGCCCAGCTTTCCTGCGGGCGTGTACAGACTCCTACACTGGCGATGATTGCGAAACGGGAAGAAGAGATACGGGCATTTAAGCCGAAGGAATATTACGGAATCACCCTGAAAGCAGGTGATATCACCTGGACATGGAAGGAACCAAAGAGTAAGAGCTTCAGAACTTTTAATAAAGAACGGGCAGAGGAGATTTCCGATGTTCTCAGAAATCAGTCTCTGGAAGTAACTTCCGTAACCAGCAAAGAGAAAAAATCCTTTGCACCGGGTTTGTATGACCTGACCACACTGCAGAGAGAGGCAAATCGGAAATATGGATATTCTGCAAAGCAGACTCTGAATATCATGCAGCGTCTGTATGAAAATCACAAAGTACTCACTTATCCGAGGACAGATTCCAGATATATTGGAAAGGATATTGTTCCTACAATTAAAGAACGACTGAGAGCCTGCGCAACAGGACCGTACAGAAAACCGGCAGGCGCACTGATGAATCAGCCTGTTCGTGCAAATGGAAGTTTTGTGGATGATAAAAAGGTCAGCGACCATCATGCAATTATCCCTACGGAGCAGTTTGTGCAGCTTGACCATATGACAAATGAAGAACGTAAGATTTACGATATGGTAGTTCGCAGATTTCTCAGTGTGCTGTATCCGCCTTTTGTTTATGAACAGGTGAGCATGGAGGGAATTGTTGCTGGAGAACTTTTTGCTGCCAGCGGGAAAGTTGTAAAAAGTGCCGGATGGAAAGATGTGTATGAAAATACGGACGACACTGAAGAGGATGAGGATACTGCTGACGATGCTCAGAAACTGAAAGATCAGAAGCTTCCACAGATGAAGAAGGGTGAGAGACTGCATATAGAGAATGTATCCATGAATACAGGCAGGACAAAGCCACCTGCAAGATTCACAGAAGCAACGCTTCTTGCAGCAATGGAGAATCCGGTACGCTATATGGAGAGTCATGATACAAAGGCAGCGAAAACTCTCGGTGAGACAGGTGGTCTGGGGACAGTTGCTACAAGGGCCGATATTATTGAGAAACTGTTTAACAGCTTTCTGATGGAGAAAAAAGGCAATGAAATCCATCTGACCTCCAAGGCAAAGCAGCTTCTGGAACTGGTACCCGAGGAACTGCGCAAGCCGGAACTGACCGCAGACTGGGAGATGAAGCTTGGAAATATTGCAAAAGGTAAAATGAAACAGGAAACCTTCCTGAAAGAAATCAGGAACTATACCTGTGACATTGTAGATGAGATCAAAACCGGACAGGGAACCTTCAGGCATGATAATCTTACAAACAAGATCTGCCCGAACTGCGGAAAGAAGCTTCTGGCAGTGAATGGAAAGAATGCAAAAATGCTTGTATGTCAGGACAGAGAGTGTGGTTATAAAGAAACCCTGTCCAGAACTACCAATGCCCGTTGTCCCAAGTGTCATAAACGTATGGAAATGTATGTGAAAGGTAAGGAAGAGACATTTATCTGTGCCTGCGGCTATAAAGAAAAGCTCTCTGCTTTTCAGGCGAGAAGAGCCAAAGAGGGAGCAGGAGTCAATAAGCGTGATGTTCAAAAATATATGAGACAGCAGCAGAAAGAAGCCAAGGAGCCGGTGAATAATGCATTTGCACAGGCACTGGCAGGATTAAAACTGGAATAACTATATCACTCTCTTGTCTGCGAATCCGCATTCTATGCGATGGTATAGTTATTTACGAAACGATGTACTAGAGCGTGTCTGAAAAATCATTCCCGCAATCTGCACGCCCCACTTTGCGGGATATTTCACCCGAATTCAGTTGCCGTAGCCCGCTACGGCGCCCTCATCCGGGCAAAATATACCACAAATTGTGACGCACATCTTGCAGAAAGCCTTTTTCAGACACACTCTAGGTAAAATAAAAAAGAAGGGAAGATAATATTATGGCAGTACAGGATGATCATATGATAAGAAATATTCAGGACGTAGGAAGACTGATCGCGAAGCTTCTGCTTCATGAGCAGCAGCCCAATTACAAACTTCCGGAGAAGGAAGCAGATTACACAGAGGCAGACCGGCTTTTTGCTACAATTATGAAACTGGCAGAAGAAGGCAAGATCAATGAAGCAGAAAACGAATTATATATGGGTATGGTAGAAGATGATGTAGACTATCTGGAACTGGCACTGACCTTTTATCTGTATCTGAATGATATGGATGGAGATTTCCTGGATGATAACGGATATTCCAGGGAGGAAGTGCTTGAAGGAATGAAAGATCTCGCTTCTGACTGGGGTGTTACAGGACTGGAGGCTTTCTGATGCGACGAGAACAGACACTGGAAGAGATTTCCGACGGAAAGTTATATGATTCCAATGACATGGTAAAAGCAGACTGTCATGACTGTGAGGGATGCTGTGACTGCTGTCAGGGAATGGGAGATTCTGTGATCCTGGATCCATATGATGTACACAGATTATCTGTGGGACTTAAGAAGCCTGTGGAACAGCTTCTGCAGGAATGTCTGGAACTGGGAGTATCAGACGGAAATGTCCTGCCTCATCTCCGGATGGCAGGTGAGAAAGAACAATGCGTATTCTTGAATAAAGAGGGCCGCTGCAGTATTCATGCTGTCAGACCAGGCTTCTGCAGGCTGTTTCCTCTGGGAAGACTTTATGAAGACGGGGGATTTAAATATATTCTTCAGATTCATGAATGTCCCAAAACAAACAGAAGTAAAATCAAGGTAAAAAAATGGATCGACACACCGGATCTGAAAAATTATGACAAATTTGTCAATGACTGGCATTATTTTTTGCTGGATGTGCAGGAAGTACTGTACAATGCTGAGGATCCAGATCTGATCAGAAATCTGAACCTTTTTGTGGTGAACAGATTCTATCTCAAACCATATGACCAGGATCAGGATTTCTACATACAGTTTTATGAGAGGCTGAAAGAAGGAAAAGATTTGCTGGCACTGGCCTGAGCGTGTTTGAAAAATGCTCTAGTGATAAAAAACCTTGCTGTACAGAACAATATCCGTATAAAGATATTTTCTGTACCGTAAGGTTTTTTTACAAAGCATAAATGTTCATCTGACTACCTGAGGTGTCAGATGATACAGATAAGACAGGGAAAGTATGCATCAGCAGATTTTCAGCAGATTTTCAAAGGAGAAGATCTCTTTTTCAGTCATTAATTCTTCAAATCTGTTCAGGTTAAGATCTGAGTGTTCCAGTTCTCTTGAAAACTGATAACAGATACGGATCTGATCATCCAGCTTAAACTGCCGGTTGTTTTTCAGATAGGTTCCCACATTTAATTCATGGATGAACAGGGTGCACACAACTGCCATTTTCACCTTGGCGAAGATCTCATTATCATAAACTGCACCACAGAAATAGGTATAGATCCAGTAAACAAGAAGCTGTTCCTCCTGAATCTGCCAGTCAGGATAGGAGAAATCAAATTCACTTTTCTGCCAGGAATAAAGATTTCCGGAGTCAGACTGCGGATCTGTATTTCCATTATACAGTGGAGTCAGACAATTCTTTAAGTATTCCTGCCATCCCGGGCGCAGAACCTCCATTTCCGGGACAACAGTTTTCCACATTTTTTTAAATAATTGTTCTGGTGTATTTGCGCAGGCAGATGCAGCAGAACTGTTTTCTATGTTATCTGCATTTATACGAGAGTAAATTTTGTTGCAAAATCTATCTCCGTATCCGGAATCTTCATGTCGTTTTCGCATTTCTTCCCATTTAAAGAGTTCATTTTTATTTACACATAACTGGAAATCATGTGCAGCAGCCAGAAGTTTCCACAGACGTTTCTGCATGGGTACAGCTCTGTCCTGGATGATATCTATAAGCATATCACGGGTGTCCATAAGTGCAGTGAACAGGAAATAATCAAAGTCATCATAGACTTCTTCTTTTGTCTTTTTTTCTTTTGTGATAAAGTGTACCTTTTCTTTTTGGGAAAGTAAAATCCTTGCTGCCTCCGGACAGGAGAGCGACAGGGAAATCTCACGCAGACCTTCAAATTCTTCAATATGTCTAGGATAATTTCTGCAGGTTCTGCAGAACATTTCCGGTCCTGCTTCTGTGTAGATATCACACAGGTTCTCTTCGTTGAGAAAAGCACAGCGTCTGTTATACTGGCGGAAAACATGTTGTTTCCAGTCAATATCATTGTGTAGGCGATTGCGGAACGGACCTTTAAAGTGCTGGTACTTCTTCAGTGTCTGATCGTCAATCACGATCTGCCATCCTGCGCAGCAGGTATCCGGACAGGCTCCTGCAATGCAGGAAAATTCTTTATAGTAGTTTGGAAATGTGTATTGCATGATATTAAATAGGATCCTTTCTTTTTTTCTTAAGTTTACGGTAAGTTCCTGCAGTCATGCCACAGGATTTGCGAAAACTCTGGGAGAGATAACTCTGAGAGGAGAATCCTGTGAGATG
The DNA here is from genome assembly GCF_020553185.1 of Blautia sp. MSK18_10. Lineage (NCBI taxonomy): Bacteria > Bacillati > Bacillota > Clostridia > Lachnospirales > Lachnospiraceae > Blautia > Blautia sp. MSK18_10. The sequence continues at coordinate 26,141 of NZ_JAJCGT010000018.1, forward strand.
CGCAATATCTGAAATCCCATAATCAGTATTTTCCAGAAGTTCTTTACATACCTCAATCCGCTTTCGGTTTAGATAGTTCATAGGAGAAATCCCATAATATTTGGTAAATTCATGGCTGAGATAATACTTGTTCAGGTGGCTGATGGCAGACAGATGATCAAGAGAGATGTTTTCTCCGTAATTAGAATCAAGATATCGCTTGATATGTGCACATTCCTTGCTTGGATGTTGTGCAGTGATCAGTTCAAAAGGAGAATCTGTGATCCGCTGAAGCTGAAGGATCAGAATATTAAGCATATGTCTGCAGATTTTTTCGTACCCTTCCGATTGATTATCCAGTTCTTGAAACAGAGCATTAAAGTAAAAAAGCAGATCTGTTTTCTTTTTTCTGCAGTTAAAGATGCGATATTCTTTCTGATCATTAAAAGAGAAAGATAATCCGTCTACGCCCACTGTGAAATAGCTGAGAGGTGGGTTTCCTCTGGAAATTTCAGTGTGATTAATGTGAGGGTTAACAATGATCAGGTCATCTTTTGAAATAGGGTAGATTTCATCTTCAAGCAGAAATTCCCCCTGTCCGTCCCGCACATAAAATAATTCAGTGAATGCATGGGAGTGGGGAATGCTTGGCCAGTCACCTTCATAGAGGGAAGAAGATGCATTCAGAAGTGTGACCTCCTGTGGTGCAGTATCTTCAGGGCTGAAGCGAAGAGAATGTGTACTCATAAAAAAGTTCCTCCTCCATAATTTAGTGATTTTGTCTAATGCAAAAGAGTGAACAAAAATAATAGAGGGAATCTGTTCTGCATTTAGTTGTTATGATTGGACTAAATGCATAAAAAAACTTTGAAAGATAAAAAAATATAGGGTATTATAATCAAAAACAGAATTCCTTTCAAAATTTTCGATAACATTTTTTATATAATATCACAATTTGATTTGTACAGCAAGATTTCTAAAAAACAAAGCAAAAAGAGAATTGAAAATGTTTTGGAAAGAACGTATTCTATAGACAGATAAGGCGCAAGAAAGAGCAGAATCAGGTTAGATAAGTAAAAAGTAAGACAGGTTTATACAGAGAGAGGAGACAAACAACAATGAAAAAAGGTCGTGTAACAATACCAACCAATCTGGATGTAGTGCCACAGACACTGGAGATACTGGATGAGTGGGGTGCAGATGCGATCCGTGACTGTGACGGAACAGAATTCCCGAAGGAATTAAAAGACACTGGCTCCAAGATATATGCAACCTATTATACAACCCGTAAGGATAATGAATGGGCAAAGGCACATCCTGAGGAAATCCAGCAGATGTATATCATGACATCTTTCCATACAGCAACAGAGGACAAGCTGGAAATTCACCTGATGGATCATTTATATCCGGATATGCTGGCAGTGAATACAAGAGATGATATCTACAGATGGTGGGAAGTTATAGACCGCACCACCGGAGAACCGGTATCAACAGAGCTGTGGAGCTATGAGGAAGAAACAGGTAATGTAGTGATCAGATCTGCAAAGCTGTTTCATGAATACACTGTAAGCTTTCTGGCATATATTATGTGGGACCCGGTACACATGTATAATTCAGTAGTAAATGACTGGAAAGATGTAGAGCCACAGATCACATTTGATGTGCGCCAGCCAAAAACAAAAGCTCATTCTCTGGAACGTTTGCGCAGATTCCTGGATACCCATGAATATGTGGATGTTGTGCGTTTCACTACATTTTTCCATCAGTTTACCCTTATATTTGATGAGCTTGCAAGAGAAAAATATGTAGACTGGTTTGGCTATTCTGCATCTGTCAGCCCATATATTCTGGAGCAGTTTGAGAAAGAAGTGGGCTATCCTTTCAGAGCGGAATATATCATTGATCAGGGATATATGAACAATACATACAGAATCCCGTCTAAAGAATTTAAAGATTTCCAGGCATTCCAGAGAAGAGAAGTAGCGAAGCTTGCCAAAGAAATGGTAGATATTGTTCATGAATATGGCAAAGAGGCTATGATGTTCATGGGAGACCACTGGATCGGTATGGAACCTTTTATGGATGAATTTGCATCCATCGGACTGGACGCTGTAGTGGGAAGTGTTGGAAACGGAGCAACCTTACGCTTGTTCAGTGACATTAAGAATGTGAAATATACAGAAGGAAGATTCCTGCCATATTTCTTCCCGGATACCTTCCATGAAGGAGGAGATCCTGTAAAAGAGGCAAAAGTGAACTGGGTAACAGCAAGAAGAGCAATCTTAAGAAGCCCGATCCAGAGAATAGGCTACGGCGGATATCTGAAACTTGCCCTTGAATTCCCGGACTTTGTACAGTATATCAAAGAAGTATGTGAGGAATTCCGTACTCTGTATGATAATATTCAGGGAACAACTCCCTATTGCGTGAAACGTGTGGCAGTTCTGAACTGTTGGGGAAAAATGCGTTCCTGGGGTAACCACATGGTACATCATGCTATTTATTATAAGCAGAATTATTCTTATTTTGGAATTATAGAAGCATTAAGCGGTGCACCTTTTGACGTGTCATTTATCAGCTTTGATGACATCCGTGAAAACAGAGAACTGCTGAAAAACTTTGATGTTATTATTAATGTGGGAGATGCAGATACTGCACAGACAGGCGGAGAAAACTGGATCGATGAAACAGTTATTACTGCTGTCAGGGAATTTGTATACAACGGCGGAGGATTTATCGGTGTAGGAGAACCGGCTGCACATCAGTGGCAGGGCAAATTCTTCCAGCTGGATGATATTCTTGGTGTGGAAGAGGAGCATGGATTCAATCTGAACACTGATAAATATAACTGGGAAGAACACAGAGACCATTTTATCCTGCAGGATGCAGAGGGAGAGATTGATTTTGGAGAAGGCAAGAAGAATATTTATGCATTGCCGGAGACAGAAATCCTGATCCAGAAAGAACAGGAAGTACAGATGGCTGTAAAGAAATTCGGAAAAGGAAGAGGCGTTTATATCAGTGGACTTCCATACAGCTTCAAAAACAGCCGTGTATTCTACAGAGCAGTTCTCTGGTCAGCATCTGCAGAGGAAGAACTTCACTGCTGGTATTCCACTAACTACAATGTAGAAGTACATGCTTATGTAAAGAATGGTAAATACTGTGTGGTAAATAATACTTATGAGCCACAGGATACTACTGTTTACAGAGGAGATGGAAGCAGCTTCCAGTTACATCTGGAGGCAAATGAGATCAAATGGTATCAGATATAAAGTTAGGGCAAAATGCCTTTTGACCCTAACATCATAACATAAAAATAAACAGGTTCAGATTGAAGTAAAATATACTTTGTATCTGAACCTGTTTTTGTATTTGTTACAGAATTATTTGATTAAGCTGTTATCATCAAAGTAGTTGATCTGCATTGCTGAACGAACATCATGAAGTGTCTGTGCAGCTTTTGCTTCAGCAACCCTGCTTCCCTCTTTGAGGATATCATATACATCATCAAGATGCTGCTCCCAGTATTTACGTCTCTCGCGGATTGGAGAAAGCTCTGCCTGGAGTACTTTGTTCAGGAATTTCTTAACCTTGACATCACCCAGACCGCCGCGTGTATAATGGGCTTTCAGTTCATCCAGATTCTGATATTCAGGCAGGAACTCTGCAAAATATTCCGGTTTGCAGAATGCGTCCAGATAAATAAATACAGGGTTTCCTTCCACACGTCCCGGATCTTCCACACGAAGATGATTCGGGTCTGTGAACATGGACATAACCTTCTTCTTAACATCAGCTTCTTCATCTGAAAGGTAGATGCAGTTTCCGAGAGATTTGCTCATTTTTGCTTTTCCGTCAATACCTGGCAGACGTAAGCATGCTTTATTGGATGGCAGAATAATCTCAGGCTCTGTCAGAGTTTCGCCATAAACAGTATTAAATTTGTGGACGATCTCCTTGCACTGCTCGAGCATTGGAAGCTGATCTTCGCCAACCGGAACAGTAGTAGCGTGGAATGCAGTGATGTCTGCAGCCTGGCTGATCGGATAGCAGAAGAAACCGACGGGGATGCTTGCCTCGAAATTACGCATCTGGATTTCAGATTTAACTGTAGGATTACGCTGTACACGTGCCACAGTAACAAGGTTCATATAATAGAAAGTAAGCTCTGTAAGCTCCGGAACCATGGACTGGATAAAGATAGTGGATTTCTCAGGATCAATGCCGCATGCAAGATAATCCAGGGCGACCTGAAGGATGTTCTGGCGAACTTTCTCAGGGTGTTCAGCGTTATCTGTTAATGCCTGTGCATCTGCGATCATAATATAAATTTCATCATATAAGCCGGAGTTCTGTAAACGAACACGCTCGGATAATGAACCAACATAATGTCCAACATGAAGGCGGCCTGTTGGGCGGTCACCGGTTAAAATAATTTTGCTCATTTTGCTCTCCTAAAAGTAAATTTCGAATTTCCAGAGAATATCTGGAAATTCTCAGTTATCCCTATTATAAAGCCTGCGAATGTTACCGTCAATGATTTTGAGAGAATAAATAGGTATTATGTTACACCAGTATGGTTTTATGTGCGCTAAATAATACCATATATCTGTATGGTATTATGATATATTGGAAGAGAAAAGTGGTCAGAATCAAAAAGCAGCTAAATTTGTGAATAATTATACAGGAAATACATTTCCATAATTGATAAAAAGGAAAGATTCTGCTAAAATAATAAGGAATTATACAAAATTTTACACTGAATAAGGATAAGATAAAAGGAGTAAACACACCATGCCAGTATTTGATTTCAGCGGTGCTTCAGACAAGAAACCAGGTGTACAGTCTGAATGTACCTACACGACTTTCCAGTCCAATGAACAGGAAACATCCCCTGAGAAACCGATCATGGTTCTTGATAACAGCAGCCGCCAGTGGAAACATCATTCCTGCGGTATTTTTACAAACCCGATCAAACGTACTTCCTTTGAGTTTAAAGAGGACGATGGAACTTTCGCAGCAGATATTCTTAGCATTGATTCAAGATTCGTAAGCCTTCTGAAATGGCTTGGAGAGAATCACATCAATGTACGTCTTTCCGGACAGAATCAGGAGAAAGGATATGCAGTTTATAAGATTCGTGAGACTGCATTCGGCGGCGGCACAAAGCTCTCCGCAGAGGACGGATTTCTTCAGTTTATGATCGAGAGACTTCTTGCAAGCAGTGCACCGGCAGAGATCGCAGAAGACGAAGATGAGGAAGAAACAGGAGATGAAATGAAGCTGACAAGTATTCAGAGCATCACTGATTTTATGACCTGCGCAGGCAGAACCCTTCCGGACAACATCCGTCTCTGGGCAAGAAGAAACCTTGCAGTTGCCCGTTCCCACGAAGTATCTCCGGAGGAAAGACGCCATGCTCAGCGAGCTCTTTCCATTATGATGAATGTACAGTGGAAGAGTAATTACTTTGAAGCAATTGATCCTCAGGAAGCCCGCAGAATCCTTGACGAAGAACTCTACGGAATGGAATCTGTAAAGCAGCGTATCATTGAGACGATCATTCAGATTAACCGTACCCATACACTTCCGGCATACGGACTTCTTCTTGTAGGCCCGGCAGGTACAGGTAAATCTCAGATTGCCTATGCGGTTGCCCGTATCCTGAAACTTCCGTGGACAACTCTGGATATGAGTTCCATCAACGATCCGGAACAGCTCACAGGAAGCTCCAGGATCTATGCAAACGCAAAGCCTGGAATCATCATGGAAGCCTTCTCAGCAGCAGGAGAATCCAACCTTGTATTCATCATCAACGAGCTTGATAAAGCAGCATCAGGCAAGGGCAACGGAAACCCGGCAGATGTACTTCTGACACTGCTTGACAACCTTGGATTTACAGATAACTACATGGAATGTATGGTGCCGACAGTGGGCGTTTATCCGATCGCTACAGCAAATGATAAATCCCAGATCAGCGCACCTCTGATGTCCCGTTTTGCAGTGATCGATATTCCGGATTACACCTCAGAAGAGAAGAAGATTATCTTCTCCAAATATGTACTTCCGAAAGTTCTGAAACGTATGAGCCTCAAAGCAGAAGAATGCGTAGTGACAGAAGACGGTCTGGAGGCTATTGTTGAGAAACACAAAAACACCAGCGGAATCCGTGACCTGGAACAGGCGGCAGAGCATATTGCAGCCAATGCCCTGTACCAGATTGAAGTAGACCACCTGACAGGTGTGACATTCAATGCAGAGATGGTAAGAGAATTACTTTCCTGAAAAACTGAAATTATATGTTTGAAAAAATCTTGACATAAATAAAAGTTAAGAGTATACTTTCAGACATCAGCAGGATAAAATTTAGAAATTGCTGATAAAAATAAAATAAGATCTTCAGGGCAGGGTGCAATTCCCTACCGGTGGTAAAGCCCACGAGCCGTAAGGTATGATTCGGTGCAATTCCGAAGCCGACAGTACAGTCTGGATGAAAGAAGATAGTAGTAGAGATACAGAAGAATTAACTGATCTGTGAAAGCGACTGCTCTGGAATAATAAATTTATTCCAGAGCTTTTTTATATCATCAAAGCAGTTTTAATGATGAAGCAAAAAGTCAGATTCACACGAAGATAATTCAAACAGATATTAATTTACAGGCCCTGGATGTTGAAAGACACCGGGGCTTTTTTGGTATCATCAGTACCATCAGAAGAACAGGAGATGAGGGATTGAAAGATATAACGGATATGGAAAAAGACAGGCAATATATGAAAATGGCGTTAGAACTGGCACAAAAAGGAATGGGATTTACAGCACCTAACCCAATGGTAGGTGCCGTGATCGTCAAAAGAGGAAAAGTCATTGGCCAGGGATATCACAGAAAATACGGTGAACCTCATGCAGAAAGGGAAGCTCTGGCATCATGTACAGAACAGCCAGAAGGTGCCTCCATATATGTTACTCTGGAACCTTGCTGCCATTACGGGAAACAGCCTCCGTGTGTCAATGCAATCCTGGAATCGGGGATCAGACGTGTGATCATTGGTTCCTCGGACCCTAATCCCCTGGTTTCAGGAAAAGGAATCCGGATTCTGAAAGAGCATGGGATCGAAGTAACGGAAAACGTTTTAAAAGAAGAGTGCGATAAACTCAATGAAGCATTTTTCTATTACATACAGAATCAAAAACCATATGTAGTCATGAAATATGCGATGACCATGGATGGAAAAATTGCCACTTATACAGGCGCATCCAGATGGGTGACAGGCGAAGCTGCCAGAATGCATGTGCAGAAACAGAGATTGAAATATACAGGGATTATGGCTGGAGTGGGAACTGTGCTGGCAGATGATCCGATGCTTACATGCAGACTGGAAAACGGCAGAAATCCTGTGCGTATTATCTGTGACTCCCACTTGCGGACACCACTGAATTCCAGAATTGTGAAAACGGCATCAACAATTCCAACAATCTTTGCAACCAGCAGTAAAGACCAGCAGAAGATAAAGAATTATGAAGATATGGGATGTAAAGTTCTGGATGTCCCGGAAAAAAACGGACACATAGATTTAAACAGACTAATGGAACTTCTGGGAGCTGCAAAGATAGACAGTATCTTACTGGAAGGAGGAGGCACTTTAAACTGGTCAGCACTCGAAAGCGGTATTGTTCAGAAAGTCCAGACCTATATAGCACCCAAACTTTTTGGGGGAGAAAGTGCAAAGACACCGATAGAAGGAAAAGGATTTCCTGATCCTGCCAGCGCAATATTATTAAAAAACAGCGAAATAATCAGAATAGGAGATGATTTTCTTATAGAGAGTGAGGTGAAGAGTAATGTTCACGGGAATTGTTGAAGAACTGGGAACTGTGAAAAAAATAAAAAAAGGAGCAAATTCAGCAGTATTTACGATACGGGCAGAGAAAATTCTGGATGATCTGAAAACAGGGGACAGTGTAGCTGTAAATGGAATCTGCCTCACTGTAACTGCATGTCTGGAAGATGGTTTTACAGCAGATGTGATGCATGAGACATTGAATCGTTCTGCGCTGATTCAGCTTTCTTTGGGACAGCATGTAAATCTGGAAAGGGCAATGCCTGCAAATGGAAGATTTGGAGGACACATTGTTGCCGGGCATGTGGATGGAACAGGAAAAATCACGGAAATTCGCAGAGATGATAATGCTGTCTGGTACACCATTCAGGCTTCACCACAAATTATGAAATATATTGTGACAAAAGGTTCTGTAACAGTTGATGGAATCAGTCTTACAGTGGCAAAAGTCTCAGAAACAGACTTTTCCATTTCTGCAATTCCTCATACAGTAAAGATTACAGTCCTCGGAGAACGCAAAGAAGGAGATATCGTCAATCTGGAGACAGACATAATTGGAAAATACGTGGAAAAATTAATAACGCCTGTGAAAGAACAGCCGATAAAAAGTAATATTACACGGGATTTTCTGAATAAGTATGGCTTTTGACAGAATTAACCACAAAGCGGTTATTCGATTGATGCAGAACTGTACAGTGGATGTTTTATCTGCCTGACACGAACCAGATAAGCAGCCAATACGAATGATTTTGCCCTCTTAACAACAGAAAAATATATTGTATAAGGAGAGAAAAAATGAACGGATTTGATTCAGTAGAAGAAGCTCTGGAAGAACTTCGGAATGGAAAAATTATTCTGGTAACGGATGATCCGGACAGAGAGAATGAAGGAGATTTTATCTGTGCATCAGAGTTTGCCACAACAGAAAATATTAACTTTATGGCAACTCACGGAAAAGGACTTATCTGTATGCCAATGTCTGAGGAATATGTAAGAAAACTGCAGTTCCCGCAGATGGTAGCAGAAAATTCAGATAATCACGAAACTGCTTTTACTGTTTCCGTAGACCATATCAGCACCACTACAGGAATCTCTGCGGCAGAACGTTCTGTTACTGCCATGAAATGTGTGGATGAGAATGCAAAACCCGAAGATTTCAGACGCCCCGGACATATGTTTCCACTTCTGGCGAAGAAGAACGGTGTTCTGGAAAGAAACGGACATACAGAGGCAACTGTAGACCTGTGCAGACTTGCAGGGTTAAAACAGTGCGGGCTGTGCTGTGAAATTATGAGAGAAGACGGCACTATGATGCGGACTTCTGAGTTACGGGAACTTGCCGGAAAGTGGAATCTTAAATTCATAACAATTAAAGATATTCAGAATTACCGTAAATGCCATGATATTCTGGTGGATCGCGTGACGACCACAAAAATGCCGACCAGATACGGAGAGTTTATGGCGTATGGATTTGTAAACCGCCTGAATGGGGAACATCATGTAGCACTGGTAAAAGGTGAAATCGGAGATGGAGAAAACGTCCTGTGCCGTGTGCATTCAGAGTGCTTGACAGGAGACGTTTTTGGATCACAGCGTTGTGACTGCGGACAGCAGTTTGCAGCGGCGATGGCCCAGATTGAGGAAGAAGGCAGAGGGATACTCCTTTATATGAGACAGGAAGGAAGAGGAATCGGACTGATCAATAAACTTCGTGCCTATGAACTTCAGGAACAGGGAATGGATACACTCGAAGCGAATCTGGCACTTGGATTTGCCGGAGACGAAAGAGAATACTACATTGGTGCGCAGATTCTGAGAAATCTTGGGGTAAAAGAGCTGCGGCTGCTGACAAATAACCCGGATAAAGTTTATCAGTTGGAAGAATTTGGCATCAGGATCAAACAGAGAGTTCCGATACAGATGAATGCCACAGCGTATGATCTGCGTTATCTTAAGACAAAACAATTACGAATGGGACATATTCTGAAGTATTAAATACAGCGGGGATTTTCATATATAACGATAACGTTCCCGAAAATAAAATTTACCGTATATAAAAACCTGTACAGGTTAAAAAATATAAATTTACAGATGAAAGGACCAGAAAAAATGAAAACATTAGAAGGAAAATTAGTATCAGATGGAATGAAAGTAGGAATTGTAGCAGCCCGCTTCAATGAATTTATAACTTCCAAGCTGGTAAGTGGTGCCATGGATGGACTGACACGTCACAATGTAAAAGAAGAGGACATCCAGGTAGCGTGGGTACCAGGTGCTTTTGAAATCCCACTGATCGCGTCTAAAATGGCAAAAAGTGGAAAGTATGATGCGGTTATCTGCGTAGGTGCTGTGATTCGTGGAAATACCAGTCATTATGATTATGTATGCAATGAGGTTTCCAAAGGGATTGCATCAGTATCACTGGAAACAGGAGTTCCGGTATTATTCGGAGTACTTACCACAGAAAACATCGAGCAGGCAATTGAACGCGCAGGTACAAAAGCAGGAAATAAAGGCTATGACTGTGCACTCAGTGCCATTGAAATGGTAAATCTGATCAAAGAACTTGAAGCTTAAATAGACAACAGGTCAGACCCTGAAAGTGAAACCAGTTCACGAAAATCGAAAGGTAATGGTGCTTCCAGAAGGAGCATTTCATCTCTGAAAGGATGCTGAAAAGAAACTTTCCATGCATGAAGGGCTGCCCTGGAAAAGGAAGCACAGGAAGATATTTTATCGTCTGAATGATAAAGAGTATCTCCAAGCAAAGGATGTCCTGTGGATGCCATATGGACACGGATCTGGTGGGTACGTCCGGTATCCAGCTTAAGTGTGATAAGCGACCAGTCCTGACTGGAAAAAAGAGTATGATAATGAGTAACTGCTGTTTTGATTTTTCCCGATAATGCAGATGAATGTAAGGAAAGATCAGCAGCAGTTTTCATTTTCAGATGATTCTCCGGGTCCTGCATCAGCGGTAAATCTAAGGTATGCCAGACACCAGGCATATCTACAGGCAAAGTATCGGATACAGCGGCAAGATATTGCTTGTGAATTTTGCATGGAGATTTTACAGATTGAAGCCTTGAAGCTGCTACCTGATTTTTGGCAAAAACCACAATCCCGGAAGTCTCCTGATCCAGCCGCCCCACCGGGCGGACACAGACCTGTTCATTTTTCTCTCGAAAGTAACCGGCAACAAGATTGGAGAGGCTGTCTGTATAATGCATTCCCGTTGGATGCGTAACCATTCCTGCCGGTTTATCAACCGCCAGAATATCCGTATCTTCATATAAAATATTCAGAGAAAAAGAAGTTTCGGAAACTGGAGCTGAAGCTCTGTTGGAATGGAAATCCGACAAATCCTTACTTCTGATTCCGTCATTATAATTTTCAAGATGCGCAGAAGCAGTCCCGGCTTCCTCCAGACAAACGCGGATCACATCGCCTGGATATATTGTCTCAGTTACACGACAGCGAACTCCGTTTCTGGTAATCCCGTCCGGTCGAAACTTCGCCTGGCTGATCTGCCGTTTTGTAAGTCCTGCATTCTTTTTCAGAAATGCTTCCGTTTTAAGTTCTGTAGTTTGTTCATCTATTCTAAATTCCAGATATCGTTCCATCTTAATACTTTTCCTGCGTAATATATTCTGATATTGATACCATTGATATTACAGGGCAAAAAATAAACTGTCAATGCAAAATTATGTCAGCGTAATGCATAAAATATACTGAAGAAAAATTGCAATTGTGCTATGATATAAGAATCAAAACAATGAAAGCGGGGCAGAAAATAAATATGAAATACTTAATCATTGGAGCCGGAGGAACCGGTGGTGTTACCGGATATTATATGAAAAAAGCAGGCAAGGACGTAACCCTGATCGCGAGAGGCGAACACCTGAAAAAGATCCAGAAACAGGGTCTTACATTGGAGAAAATGTGGGATAAAACAGAGGAAAACATAAGCATTCCTGCTACAGATATGGAGCATTATGCAGAGCATCCGGACGTAATTTTTGTCTGCGTAAAAGGCTATTCCTTACAGGAAACGATTCCGTTTATCAAACGCATTGCCAGGAAAAATACTATTGTAATTCCAGTGTTGAATATATATGGAACAGGTGGAAAAATGCAGAAAGAACTGCCGGATCTTCTGGTAACGGACGGCTGCATCTATGTTTCTGCCAACATTAAAGAACCGGGAAAACTTCTCCAGCATGGACAGATTCTGCACATTGTATTCGGCGTAAGAGACAAAGCAGAATTCCGACCGGAACTGAAAGAGATTCAGAAAGACCTCTGTGACAGTCATATCGACGGGACTCTTTCGGAAAACATCCGCCGTGAAGCACTGGAGAAATTTTCCTATGTATCCCCGATCGGGGCAGCAGGACTCTATTACCACGCAACTGCCGCAGATTTCCAGAAAGAAGGCGAAGCCAGAGAACTTTTTAAGACCATGATAAAAGAAATCGCAGCACTTGCAGAAGCCATGGGAGTTCCTTTCCAGAAAGATATGGCAGAAGTAAATTTAAAAATCCTTTCCAACCTCGCACCGGAAGCAACCACTTCCATGCAGCGGGATATCATGGCAGGAAAACAGTCCGAAATTGACGGATTAGTTTACGAAGTAGTAAGAATGGGAGAAGAATATCACGTTCCGGTACCCGCATATGAGAAAGTGGCAGAAAAACTCAGAGCCCTGTAGCGAAGCGGATTGCGAATATCCGCTTGACCACCGAAACAACATGAAAAAGGGATGCGAATTACTCGCATCCCTTTCGTACTCATTTGGACAATAAAATTATAATTTAATTATAATTAACTTTAATTCAGCAATTATAATTATAACTGAGGACCAGCTGCAACAAGTGCTTTACCAGCTGCATTTCCTTCATATTTAGCGAAGTTCTTGATGAATCTTCCAGCAAGATCTTTCGCTTTTTCTTCCCATTCAGAAGCGTCAGCATATGTGTCACGAGGATCGAGGATACCTGTGTCTACGCCGTTAAGCTCTGTTGGAACTTCGAAATCGAAGAATGGGATCTTCTTAGTAGGAGCGTTAAGGATATCTCCGTTAAGGATTGCATCGATGATACCACGAGTATCTTTGATGGAGATACGTTTTCCTGTTCCGTTCCATCCTGTGTTAACCAGGTAAGCTTTTGCTCCGCTCTTTTCCATTTTCTTAACAAGTTCTTCTGCGTATTTTGTCGGATGCAGTTCAAGGAATGCCTGTCCGAAGCAAGCAGAGAATGTAGGTGTAGGCTCTGTGATTCCACGCTCTGTACCAGCAAGTTTAGCTGTGAATCCAGACAGGAAATAGTACTGAGTCTGAGCTTCTGTCAGGATAGATACCGGAGGAAGTACTCCGAAAGCGTCTGCGGACAGGAAGATTACGTTCTTAGCTGCCGGTGCAGAAGAGATCGGGCGAACGATGTTTTCAATGTGGTTGATCGGATAAGATACACGAGTATTCTCTGTTACACTCTTATCTGCGAAATCAATCTTGCCTTCAGCATCAAGTGTTACGTTCTCAAGAAGAGCGTTACGTTTGATCGCATTGTAGATGTCCGGCTCAGATTCTTTGTCAAGGTTGATAACTTTAGCGTAGCATCCACCTTCAAAGTTGAATACGCCGTTGTCATCCCAGCCATGCTCGTCATCACCGATCAGGAGACGTTTCGGGTCTGTGGAAAGAGTTGTTTTACCTGTTCCGGAAAGACCGAAGAAGATAGCTGTGTTTTCGCCGTTCATATCTGTGTTTGCAGAGCAGTGCATGGAAGCCATGCCTTTCAGTGGAAGGAAGTAGTTCATCATAGAGAACATACCTTTCTTCATTTCTCCGCCGTACCATGTGTTTACGATAACCTGCTCTTTAGTTGTGATGTTGAACATTACAGCTGTTTCAGAGTTCAGGCCTAATTCTTTATAGTTTTCAACTTTAGCTTTGGAAGCGTTGTATACAACGAAATCTGGCTCGAAGTTTTCAAGTTCTTCAGCTGTTGGCTGGATGAACATATTTGTTACGAAATGTGCCTGCCAAGCAACTTCAACGATGAAACGGATAGCCATACGAGTATCTTTGTTAGCACCGCAGAATGCATCTACTACGAAAAGTCTCTTGTTGGAGAGCTCTTTTTTAGCGATTTCTTTTACTGCATCCCATGCTTCCTGAGTTGCAGGATGGTTATCGTTTTTGTATTCGTCTGTTGTCCACCATACTGTATCTTTGGAGTTCTCATCCATAACGATGTATTTATCTTTAGGAGAACGTCCTGTGTAGATACCTGTCATAACGTTAACTGCACCAAGTTCGCTGACCTGACCTTTTTCAAAGCCTTCCAGTTCCGGTTTGGTTTCTTCTTCAAATAATACTTCATAAGAAGGGTTGTAGACAATTTCTGTAGTTCCGGTAATGCCATACTTGCTTAAATCGATTTTTGCCATCTTACGTTTAACCTCTTTTCTTCGTTAATGAAAGCGCCTGTTTAAACAGGCTTAAGATACCTTACCATAAAAGCGAATGGGTATCGCTTCTCTTTTACTATTATACATATTTAACGCTTAAAATCAACAGGATTTTTGCCTTTTTTTGAATTTTGTTAAAGATTTATCAACTGGAATTTGATGAAAAATCCGTCATTTTTCACAAAAGGTATGTAAATTTATTATAGTGGCAATATGGGAATACTATTCGTGGATATGATAATATTCTGTCTGACTGGAACAGACAGGAAAGACAACCAGGAAATACTAACCAGGAAAGCTGCCACTATGTGGTTGTGCTGATAAAAGATGCATGTTAAAATAGGAAAGAATTATCCGGCTGAAAATGACAGAGTATTATACAGCAGAGAAAAATAAAGGTTACTGTGAACGGAGTGAACATTAACAAATAAAGAGAGGATGAAGATTATCAAAACTTATTATTTAATTGATTATGAAAATGTAGGAAGTGAAGGCTTCAAAGGATGCGAAAAATTACGGGAAACAGATATTATCCATCTTTTTTATACAGATAACAGCAGAAAAATAGACCTTGATATTATCAATGATCACGGAGAGTCAAAACTGGTCACACATAAAGTACCGACAGGAAATCAGTCAGCAGATATGCATCTGGGATCTTATCTGGGATATCTGATAGGAAAAGAATGCACAGGTCAGGATGAAGAATGCAAAATTGTTGTAATCAGCAAGGATACAGGCTTTGATCATATTATAGAATTCTGGAAAGCAGAAGAAAATGTGAAAATTTCCAGAAACGAGAAGATTTCCGGAAAACAGGTACAGACAAGAAAACAGGTAAAAAAACAGACCGGTAAAGAAAAAGACAAACAGGTAGCAGAACAAACTGATCAGAAAATAGAAAAACAGTTGAATGAACAACCTGAAAAGCAGTCGGCCAAACAATCAGAGAATCAGAATACAAAAAAGCCAAAACAAAAGATAATTGACATGAAAGCCGGAACAAAGAGATTACAGCAGGAATTGATATCGGTTCTCGACAAGGCAGGCATGCCAAAGGAAGTGGTAAATTATGTTTCAACAACTGTGGAGAAAAATGCAGAAGACAAAAACAGAAAGCAGCAGATTTACAGATCTATCATTTCCAAATACGGACAGACAAAAGGACTGAATATCTATAACCATATTAAAAAGAAAATCTAACGGAATAAAAAATAACGGAATAAAAGAAGGAGGCCGGGAACCTCATCGATTCCCGGCAAAAGTATGAAAAAGAAAAAGTTTTATTTGCAATTACTCTTTGCTCTGTACAGGTAATAATATAACCGGAAAATGTGAGAAATATGTGGTGAGAATTTGAAAAAAATGTGAAATGGATGGAAATTTAAAATGAACAGGCAGGAAAAGAGAAAATATAGCAGGAACAATAATTCTTAAAAAATGGGAGAAAGCATTAGACTATGAATATACAAATATTCGGAACAAAGAAAAACTTTGACAGCAAGAAAGCAGAACGCTATTTCAAAGAACGGGGAATTAAATATCAGTTTATAGATATGAAAGAAAAAGGCTTAAGTAAAGGAGAATTCCAATCTGTCTGCCAGGCAATTGGCGGTTATGATAAACTGATAGATACTGACTGCAAGGATAAAGACCTGCTGGCATTGATCACTTATATCGCAGAGGAAGACAAAGCAGAGAAAATTCTCGAAAACCAGAGCATCATCAAAGTCCCTGTGGTAAGAAACGGAAAACAGGCGACAGTAGGATATCAGCCGGAGATCTGGAAGAGCTGGAAGTGATAGTTATAGCCTTTTACAAGCTTTCAGATTTTACAATATTATATCGAAGAAAATAGCTGTTTGACATATTTATATGTGTTATAATATAAAATTATTATAGAAGTTACTTTATATTATATTGTCGTGCGACAGATATAATGAACTGATTTATAAAAATGGAAATATTGAGGTGATGGAAATGCCATTAACAAAGATTGCAGCAGAAAATTTTACAGTATTTGAAGATATAAAGATTCCTTTTTGTGAAGGATTAAATGTATTAGTTGGTGAAAATGGTGTGGGAAAGACTCATATTATGAAATTAGCCTATGCAGCATGTCAGGCTTCTAAACATGATGTGTCTTTTTCGCAGAAAACAACAATGTTATTTCGTCCTGATCAGTCTGGAATTGGACGTCTGGTAAACAGAGGAAAGAGTGGAAGCAATAAAGCCATGGTTTCTGTGGAATCTGATACTGCCAAAATAGGAATGACATTTTCAACCAAGACACGAAAATGGGATGCAGAGATTAATTCAGAAGAGAAATGGGAAAAGCAGATGTCTGATCTCACAAGCGTATTTATTCCGGCAAAAGAGATTTTATCAAATGCCTGGAATCTGGATGCTGCAGTAAAAATGGGAAATGTGGAATTTGATGATACGTATCTGGATATTATTGCGGCTGCCAAAATTGATATTTCCAGAGGAGTGGATTCAACTGTAAGGAAAAAATATCTGGATATTTTACAGAAAATCAGTAATGGGAAAGTAACATTGCATGAGGATCGTTTTTATTTAAAACCTGGTACACAGGCAAAGTTAGAATTTAATTTGGTAGCAGAAGGATTACGTAAAATTGCTCTTTTATGGCAGTTGATAAAAAACGGGACACTGGAGAAGGGATCCGTTTTGTTTTGGGACGAGCCAGAAGCAAATATCAATCCGAAATATATTCCGGTGCTGGCTGAATTGTTGATCATGCTGGAGACAGAAGGTGTACAGATTTTTGTTTCTACACATGACTATTTTTTATCTAAATATATTGAAGTAAAGCGGAGACAGGACAGTAAACTGCAGTACATTTCTTTATATAAAAATGAAAACAACAAAGTATTATGTGAGATAGCACCGGAATTTGAATTGTTGGAACATAATGCAATTATGGATACATTCCGTCAGTTGTATCGAGAAGAAATTGGGGTGGCATTAAAGTGAGCGTTATACCAGAATCAGGAATGAATTTTGGAAAATATGATGAAAAAGATTTATTTCATATTGAGACATCTGAAATTTATAAAAAACTTGGCGATGGAATCCCAACAGTTGAGTTTATCCTGAAATATAATGGAAATAATATAGTGTTTCTGGAAGCAAAGAAAAGTTGTCCAAATGTGGCGAATCGATATGAATCGAAAGAAAAAGAACAGAAATTCGAAGAATATTATGGTTCAATAACTGAGAAGTTTATATCATCTTTGCAGATATATCTGGCGGCGATTATGAACAGATATCAGGAGACGTCAGAGATAGGAGACAATCTTCAATCAGTAAGCAATATGAAAGATGTAAAATTAAAATTTATTCTGGTTGTAAAAAACGCAGAAGATATTACGTGGCTAGCCGGGCCATTGGCAGAATTAAGAGCCAGATTGCTTAAGGTCAGAAAAATATGGGGTGTTGAGGTGGTTGTTTTAAATGAAGAACTTGCTGGAGAATATAATCTAACGTGTTAGAGTGTTTTTCTGGTTGCATGAAATAAGAACTATATGCTAGGAGATGATAAAATGGCAAAGATCAGAATCATAAAGAAAAATAATGACTGCAGCATGGAATACGAAGTAGGTGATATTTGTGAGGTCACAGGCACCTGGTATGGCGGCGTTCACATCAATGGCCGTTCCGGAATCCCGGTTTCCCTTGATAAAGAAGAATATATGGAACTCAACACAGAACCGGAAGAACCTGACAGTGCGGAAAATGAAAACACTTTAGAAACACCGGAACACGATATTCATGCAGGCGACATTGTACAGCATTTCAAAAGAGAATGGGTATCCCCGGATACTTCCGAATATCTCTATAAAGTCCTTGCAGTAGCCCATCACACAGAAAATGGTGAAAAACTGATGATTTACCAGGCGCTCTACGCACCTTTCAAAATCTGCGCCAGACCCTATGATATGTTTATGAGTGAAGTAGACAGAGACAAATATCCAGATATTAAACAAAAGTATAGATTTGAGAAATATACTACAAAATAGATGATTGATACTTTATGGAATTGCTATAGTAAAACAGGCACTTTTGCCTGTACAAAAACACTTTGTCGTTGTATAGTAATAACAAATAATAACAGCATACGTTTCCAGAGATTTTATAGCATTATCTGAAAAAATGTGCAGAAAGAACGAAAGGAAAGGAAATATGCAGAAGGTATTAGTAGTTGTAGACATGCAGAATGACTTCATCGACGGAGCTCTTGGAACAAAAGAAGCAGTTGCCATTGTACCTGGCGTAAAAGAGAAAATCGAAAATTTTGATGGAGTTGTTCTTTTTACTAGGGACACTCACGAGACTAATTATCTCGACACCCAGGAAGGAAAGAAGCTTCCTGTACCGCACTGTATCCGTGACACTGAAGGATGGCAGATCAGAAGCGAATTAGATGCACTCAGAAAAACAGAACCCATTGACAAAGAAACTTTCGGTTCCACAACTCTGGCAGGAGAATTACAGATGTTAGATGAAAATCAGGGAATCGAAAGTATCACATTCGTAGGTTTATGCACAGACATCTGTGTTATTTCCAATGCACTTCTGGCAAAAGCATCTCTCCCGGAAGTTCCAATCATCGTAGACGCTAAATGCTGCGCAGGCGTAACACCGGAAAGCCATGAGAATGCACTGAAAGCAATGGAAGTATGCCAGATTCAGATTGACAGATAAACTGCAGAGCAGTTATTCAGTTATAAACAAGCAGTAAAGCAGATGATTTTATCCACCTGACAATTCAGATATGAGGAGTGACAAATGAAGACAATAACACGAGACGAGGCATTTACATTATTAAAAAAATACAACAAGGATCCATTCCACATTCAGCATGCCCTGACTGTAGAAGCAGTAATGAAATGGTACGCCAATGAGCTTGGTTATGGCGAAGATGCAGAATACTGGGGAATTGTAGGGCTCCTCCACGACATCGACTTTGAACTATATCCGGAAGAACACTGTCTGAAAGCTCCGGAAATGCTCCGCGAAGCAGGCGTAGGCGAAGACGTGATCCATTCAGTTGTATCCCACGGCTATGGCATCACAGTAGGATGTGGCGCAACCATTGATGTAGCACCGGAACACGAAATGGAAAAAGTACTCTTTGCGGCGGACGAACTTACAGGACTTATCTGGGCAGCAGCACTTATGAGACCATCCAAAAGCACAAAAGACATGGAACTCAAATCCCTCAAGAAGAAATACAAAAGCAAAGGCTTCGCAGCAGGATGCTCCAGAGAAGTCATCGAGCGAGGCGCCGAACAACTCGGATGGGAACTGCAGAAGCTGCTCACTATGACACTGCAGGCAATGGCAGACTGCGAGGATGAGATTAAGGCGGAGATGGACGCGGAAGCATAACGAATTGCAGAATAAGGATAATACATAGACACGACTAGCAGAGTTAGATTTTGTTTGAAAACATATCTGAAAGCATGAAAATGTATATCAGGAATAACTGTATAATCAAAACAGCCCCACAATTGGAGAGAACTTCAGTTGTGGGGCTGTTTTTCGACAGTATCGAGAGAATTATTACAGATTCAGATATTTGATTATATAGAACAATTTTTAATAGCCAGTTAAGGACAATTTTTACTGACTTATTTTGAGCAAAAAAGAGAAAAACAACAAAGTCTTTGTATTGCCGTCGGAAATTAGCATCAACAGATAGATATTAGGGATATTTTTATAGATATGTTTCGCTATAAATGTGGCATATAATATCGCGCAATATTGGACAGAAATGATTGCTGTTTATGTCGAAAAAGAGTATAATATGACGTAAAGTAGTCAACTTTATCAAGTGACTCAGAATGTAAGAAATAATAATGCAATGCTAAAGATAAAACAAAGGAAAATGGGTGTTTAACAGACATTTGAGAATTGGGTAAGGGTAAATATGATGGATAAGACCTTAAACTACTATAACGAAAATGCACAGTCCTTTGCATCTGGAACTGTTTCCGTAGAGTTTACAGAAATACAGGACAAATTTTTGCAAAAGCTTAATCCGGGAGCATATATACTCGATTTTGGCTGCGGCGCAGGAAGGGACACGAAATATTTTTTAGACCAGGGTTATCTGGTAGAGGCAATAGACGGTTCCGAACAGTTATGCCAGATTGCAAGCAAATATACCGGAATCAAAGTCAGACAGATGTTATTTCAGGAACTGGAAGTGAATGAAAAATACGATGGCATATGGGCTTGTGCTTCCATTCTTCATTTACCGAAAAAAGAACTGAAAGAGGTTCTTAAGAAAATGCTCGTAGCGTTAAAACCTGGTGGATGGATTTATACTTCTTTCAAATATGGAGAGTATGAAGGAGAGCGAAACGGACGATACTTTACAGATTTTACAATAGACACATTTGCGGATTTTGTACAGGAGATACACAATCTGCAAATAAAAGAACACTGGATTACAGGAGATGTCCGACCGGGAAGAGGTGAGGAAAAATGGCTGAACTTAATTATGCAGAAAAAATGAACATCGGATATGAAAACGAATACTCCACAGATGCCATGACCGGCGGCTCTGATAAAAGAAGACAACTGTATTATCAGTTAATCCAGAGCATGAAGAAAGCAGAAAGTGTTGATATCATTGTCTCATTCCTCATGGAATCCGGAGTAAAAATGCTTCTTCAGGAACTGGAAAACACCCTGAAACGCGGAGCCAAAATCCGAATCCTGACAGGAAATTATCTCGGAATCACCCAGCCGTCTGCACTATATCTGATTAAAAGAAAACTAGGTGATAGAGCTGATCTTAGATTTTATTGCGAAAAAGACCGTTCTTTTCATCCAAAGTCTTATATATTCCATTATGCAGACCATAGTGAACTTTACATTGGATCATCCAATATTTCAAGAAGTGCGCTGACTTCAGGAATAGAATGGAACTACCGTTTCAGCAGAAAAAAAGATCCGGAAAACTATGCTGAATTTTTTCATACATTTGAAGACTTATTTGAGAACCATTCCATCATAATTGATGATAAAGAATTAAAACGATATTCCCAGAACTGGCACCGTCCTGCAGTGGCAAAAGACCTTGATAAATATGACTTTGAACAGGAAGCAGAAAACACAAAAATAAAACGAATGTATGAGCCAAGAGGCGCACAGATTGAAGCTCTTTGTGCATTGGAAGATACAAGAGCAGAAGGAGCAAAGAAAGGACTCATCCAGGCTGCAACGGGCATCGGAAAAACTTATCTGGCAGCATTTGATTCCAAACCATATGAAAAGGTTTTATTTGTGGCACATAGAGAGAAAATTCTGAAACAGGCAGCAGATTCCTTCCGAAATGTAAGAAATTCAGAGGACTATGGATTCTTTACAGGAGATGAGAAATGTACGGATAAATCCGTTATCTTTGCTTCCGTAGCAACTCTTGGAAAATCAGAATATCTGAATGAAAAATACTTTGTACCGGATTACTTCGACTACGTAGTGATTGATGAATTTCATCATGCAGTCAATGATCAATACAGAAAAATCGTAGAGTATTTTAAACCTCAATTTCTCCTCGGACTGACAGCAACACCTGAGAGAATGGATGGCAAAAATATATATGAAATCTGTAATTATAATGTGCCGTATGAGATTTCATTAAAAGATGGCATCAGTAAAGGAATGCTGGTTCCATTTCACTATTACGGAATCTACGACGAGACAGACTATACCAAACTGCATATAGTCAGAGGAAAATATGCGGAAGAAGAACTGAACAAAACATACATAGGAAATGCTTACAGACATGATCTGATTTACAAATATTACTGTAAATATGGTTCAAAACAGGCATTAGGCTTCTGCTGTTCCAGAAAACATGCAGAAGAAATGGCAAAGGAATTCAGCAGAAGAGGAATCCCATCAGCAGCAGTTTACAGTAATGCAAATGGAGAATTCTCCATGGACAGAACAGAAGCAATTGAGAAATTGGAAAGTGGAAAAATCAAAGTCGTCTTTTCGGTGGATATGTTCAACGAAGGCGTAGATATTCCCTCTGTAGATATGGTAATGTTTCTCCGTCCGACGGAATCTCCAATAGTATTCCTGCAGCAACTTGGAAGAGGATTGCGGAGAAGTAAAGGAAAAGAATATCTCAATGTCCTGGACTTCATCGGCAATTACGAAAAGGCAGGAAGAGTCAGATACTTACTGACAGGAAAAAGTAAAGCAGAGAAACAAACCTATTCTCCAGCAGATAAAACGAATTATCCTGATGATTGTTTTGTTGACTTTGATATGAAACTAATTGACCTGTTTGCAGAAATGGACAAGAAACAACAGACCATCAAAGAACAGATTAGAAATGAATATTTCAGAGTAAAAGAATTACTAGGCAAACAACCATCCAGAATGGATTTATTTACATATATGGACGATGATGTTTATCAGATGGCTATTACACATTCAAATGAAAATCCATTTAAGAAGTATCTAGAATACCTGAATGAATTAAATGAGCTAACAGATGAACAAAAAAGTTTCTGCCAGGGAATAGGAAAAGAGTTTGTAAAACTGCTGGAAAGCACCAATATGACCAAAGTATATAAAATGCCAGTACTGATGGCTTTCTATAATCATGGTGATGTAAGAATGGAAGTGACAGAGACAGAGTTTCTGGCAAGCTGGAAAGAATTCTTTTCTACAGGAACAAACTGGAAAGATCTGGATACAGGGATTACATATGAGCAGTATTGCAAAATTTCGGATAAAGATCATATTAAAAAGATTATCAATATGCCGGTGAACTTCTTAGTGAAATCAGGAAAAGGTTTCTTTGTGAAAAAGGAAGATTCAGCGCTGGCATTAAGGGATGAAATGAAAGAAATCATAAAGAATCCAGTATTAGTAGAACAGATGAAAGATGTAATTGAGTATAGGGCAATGGACTATTATCGGAGACGATATAAAGAACAAATGACCGCTCTTTTACAGTGATGGAGAGATGCGTATGGAAACAGAAAATTATGTATACAAAAGAAATAGTATTTAAGAAGGAGGATATACCAAATGAAGAAACTTGGAATTTTGCATATTTCAGATGTACATATTAATGCTTTTTCGATATCAGAAATTGATTTGTTAGTAGATAAACACCACTTTACAACTTTTTCATAAAAAAATATCGTACAGGACTTTCTGATGTATAATGAATTTGACCCAAAACATTACAAAGGAAAGTGACCCTGTACGACAAAAACATTATACAACGAAAAAACACTGATTGGTAGACTTCATCAATATTTTTTGATTTATTTTGAAACTTTTTCTGTTCCGACAGTAGATACCTTATTTCTGCTGATATTATCCATACTGACCTTAGAATCTGCACATTCCATCCGGTTTCTGTATCAGCATTTTTTATCTGGAATAACGGAGAAATCACTGAATGTATTTTATTATGCATGTTCCTATGCAAAGGTTGATTATTCCAGATTTATGAATACCACTGTCAGGATTACTTTGAAGCTGATACCGGATTCATTGCAGACGCAGCCTGTATTTCTGTGCGTGGATGATACGATGGTATCTAAATTTGGCACAAAATTTGAAAACGTTTCAAAACTGTTTGACCATGCCGCACACAACGGTTCCAACTATCTGAATGGACACTGCTTTGTGAGTGTCATGCTCTGCGTACCTGTCTGGAATAGGGATAAAGTATCTTATCTTTCCGTTCCTCTTGGTTATCGTATGTGGCAGAAAAAAGAATCTAAACTGGAACTGGCAGCCTCCATGATCCGGCAGGTTATGCCTGAATTTCACAGCAAAGATCATGTCATCATCCTTTGTGACAGCTGGTATACAAAACAGAATCTGGTATCCATCGTTGATGAATATCCGAATCTGGATCTGATTGGCAATGCAAGGATTGATTCTGTCATGTATGATCTTGCACCTGCACAGACCGGTCGTCGGGGACGTCCTGCCAAACATGGAAAACATCTTTCTGTTGAAACAGATTTTACGTTTTCCAATGAAAAGATTGGTGATTATTATACCGGTGTCCGCCGGGTTCTCGCTAAGATCTTTGGCAATAGGGAAGTCCTTGCCTATGTCACTGCCACAGAAAAAGAACATGGTACAAAACGACTGTTTTTCAGTACCATTTTCCCGGAAGATCTGCAGATTTTCTGTGCATGGCAGGAAAAAGCACCATTGAACCAGACCGGAAATGACCGTATGAAATACATTCCACTGTTGCTATATTCGTTACGCTGGAATATTGAAACAAGCTACTATGAACAGAAAACGTTCTGGTCTTTTTGTAACTATATGGTGCGAAGCTGCAAAGGGATTGAAATGCTGGTCAATCTGATTAACATCAGTTACTGTGCCATGAAGATTCTGCCCTATCAGAACGAACATTTTTCTGAGTACCGTACAAAAAGCGTACAGGAGTTTTGTTTTGAATTAAGTCAGGGCATTCGCAGTCAGATATTTTTTGCCACTTTCGTGAAAAATATCGAAACACATATAAAATCAAATGCCATGACAAAGGCCTTAAAACAGCTGATTCATCAACAAGTCTATCATTTATAAAGTTGTAAACTGGTGGATAAATTAATTAAAGATATTGAAAAAGTCAAGGATGAAAATAATATCAATATAGATTTGATTTGTTTTGCTGGTGATTTAATTGGAAGAGGGGATATGGCATATGAAAAAGAAATGCAGATACAGTTGGCAGAAGAACATTTTATTCAACCTTTGCTAAAAGCTGTAAGTTTAACGAAAAAGGAATTTATCCTTGTACCAGGAAATCATGAAGTGGATAGAAGAAAAATTGCAAAAAGAACAGAGGCTGGTTTAGCCGCAATCTCTTCGCTAGAAGAAATAGACGAAACTATTTTTGATATGCAAGATGAGTATAAAAGTAGATTACAATATTTTTATGATTATATGTATAAAGAGTATATTCCAGATGCGGAAAGCTGGAATTTAGGATATTCGATTATAAAAAATATTAATGGTATTAGTGTAGGGATTGTAGGACTTGATTCAGCATGGCGCTCAACGGGAGCTGGTTCGGAAGAAAGAGGAAAAATGCTTATTGGTGAGCATCAAGTTGGGGTTTTATATGATAATATAAAAGATACTGATTTAAAAATTTGTTTAATGCACCATCCTCTTGATTGGGTATCTGATTTAGAAATGACGAATATAGAAAGGAAATTTAATTATTTTGATTTGATTTTACGGGGCCATGTTCATGATTTAGAAGATAAACAAATTTGTACACAAAGATACAAAACAATATATAATACATCTGGTAAATTATATCCGATAGATAATTACTATTCTGGGTATTCTATTTTGAACATTGACATGAATTTAAGTACTTGTAGTATTTATTCTCGAGAATATTTAAAATCTCCGAGAGAAGAATTTGATAAAGCGTTGAGAATAAATAAAAATGGAAAGGTAGAATATCAGCTTACTGCTTATGATGAATCAAAATTGATAGAATATGATTTGAAATTACAATTGAAAAAATATTATGAAGAAGCTACAGAGAAGTATGCTATGTTAAAAAATATTGATAGTTATTCTCCGGATAAAATTGGCGATTTTTTTGTAGAACCGATAATTTTTGAAAAATCAGAATATGAACGTTCAGAACTTGTCAGAAAAGGAGAGAAAAGAGAAGTTCCAATTCAGTTAAAGGATTTAATACAAAGTGAGGATAATATTTTATTTATTGGAAAAAAAGAGTCTGGTAAAACAACAATATTACAAAGATTTGGTATTTTTCATGCATGTATTGAAAGCAAATATATTCCAGTATATATTGATATGATGAAATTAAATAAAGGGAAAGACAGAATTTTTTTGGCTTGTCAGAATTTTGTGTTTAATAATATATCATCTGATATGTCAATTACAAAAAATCAAATACGTAATATGCTATTAAATGGGAAACTTATTTGTCTTTTTGATAATATAAATATTTCAAACGTTGATCATTGTTTGTGGATTCAAAATTTTGTAAGAGCTTTTCCTGATAATCGTTTTATTTTTTCATGTGAAGAAAAGTTTTATCAAACATATACATTAAAAGAATTACCACAGTTTGGTGCCGAATACAAATCAGTATATTTGGAATATTTCGGAAGACGTCAAGTAAGAGAAATGGTTACTAAATGGGGAGAGGGAAAATCTGGATTTAATGCGAACGAAATGACCCAGAGGATTGTAACATATTGTAGTAATATTCATTTTGCAATGACGCCATTTAATATTGCTGTATTTATGACTATATGGGATGTTGATAGGAATTTTGTTCCGGTTAATGAAGGAAAAGTCATGCGAACTTATTTAGAAACAGTTTTAGATAAATTTTCTGCAGAAGATTTTCAAAGAAGTAAATATGACTATGATGTAAAACAACATTTTTTAGGATATTTAGCTTATGCAATGTGTCAAAAGGATGAATATTTTTTTTCGATTGATGAATTTAATAATTTAGTTGATAAATATCATGATAAAAAAGGATTCAAAAAATCAGAATCCAAATTTGATGTAATATTTTTTGAAAAAAATATATTATGTATTAATGGTACATGTGTTTATTTTAGTAATACAAGTATTATGGAATATTGCCTTGCTTCATATGCAATTAGTGAACCGACATTATATGAATTAATGACGGCAAAGGGCAATAGATCTAATTTTATACATGAATTGTCATTTTATTCAGGAATTATTCCGGACTGCTCAAAACTATTAAATAGCTTAAACGATGAAATAACTTCTACTATTTTAGAAAATATGGATATATTGGATGAGATAGAAAAACTAAGTATAAATCTTGAATTTGATATAAAAAAGGATACATTTAAAGAAGCAATAATAAATAATCGATATTCAATAGAAGAAGTGGATGAATTAACAGAGTTAAAAACCTTTGACCAAGAGCATTCACCCATGAAAATAAGTAAGATTAATTCTGTAGAAGAAAGTGAATCTTTTATGGATTTATTATTGATATATGGTAATGTCATTAAAAATGCTGAAATAGTTGATAAGGAGCAGAAAAAGATTCACCTTGAAAATTATA
This sequence comes from Blautia sp. MSK18_10, assembly GCF_020553185.1. Lineage (NCBI taxonomy): Bacteria > Bacillati > Bacillota > Clostridia > Lachnospirales > Lachnospiraceae > Blautia > Blautia sp. MSK18_10. The sequence continues at coordinate 53,571 of NZ_JAJCGT010000018.1, forward strand.
TTCTAGGGATGAATTTTCAGTTTGGGTTAATAATGAAAGAATTTGCAGCATATTTAACCAGTAAGACGAAAGAGGATTTACCAGATGAAATAAAGGGAAAATATCCGAACTTGACAGATGAAGAATATGAAAAAATGAAACAAGATACATTAGAGTTGATAAAAATAGTTCTGCCTATTGCTATTCAATTTAATATAGCAAATAATGTTGGTTCACCTAAACTAGAAATTGTAATTTCAGAACTTATTCAGGCCTATAAAGATAGAAAGTTTACAAGATTTATGTTATCTTTTTTATTTTGTGATATTGGAAATGGGTCCGTTAAAACGTTTCTGATGAATTATATTGAAGAGGAAACATCTCCAGATATTCTTAAGCTGATATTAGTAAAATTAGGATTTTATTATAATATATGGTATTTTGGAAAAGATGCATATATGGATGAGATGTTACTTGATTTAATTACAGAAACTCAGATTAAACTTTCTGGACAAAAAAGTCTACTTTTGAATATGAATAAAGGAGAATACAAAAAGCAAATAAAACGACGATATGATACCCAAAGAAAAGAATTAGTAGGCTAAAGCTATTAAAGAATTAATCTATTTAATTGATGCAGAAAAATTGAATAATTATGATATTAAATTTTGAAAGTGTGAAGTAGAAAGTATCGAAGTCTTTATAAACTACAGGAATTTTGATAGTTCTGATACATTGTGAGATTCACACAATTAAAATAAACAGAAGCATAATAGAAAGCAAACTTTTTTGCAAATTAATGTAAACAGAAACATTATTTGCTTTATATACAAACAGCACAGAGAATCTAATATCAGTCTTGGGGTAACAGTGTATTCTAATTCTTGTGCGCTTAACAATGAGGTGAGTTTCTATGGTGCTTGAGTAATAACAATGGAACTTGGAACTGATTATATTGGTTTTATAGTAAGCACTTACTTAAAAAGTTACTTTTATTGTATATGGAGACGGTAGTATAGATGTCAAAATAATAAGATTACTTTAGAAACGTGTAATAAAGGTCGGAATGTTTGCGTTCAGTTACTATGGATGTTCAAAATGATTATAGAAAGATTTATAAAAGATTATGGAAATAGAATTTGAAAATTTATCTGAGGCTGATTTAATTGTAGATTGTATTTATAAAGGCGGTAAAACTCCAAATATTTCAGCCGAACCATTTCATAAATTGATTCCTGGGTGTGAGAACTCAGGGGGATTTAGGAAAAAATTAAGAGAAGATGGTTCTAGAAAGTATGCATATATAGTTTTATATACATCAATGGAAGAATTAGAATGGCCTGATTTTTTAGATGAGGAAACAGGGATATTTCGGTATTACGGTGATAACAGAGAACCTGGTAGGGCTTTGACCGATACAAAGAAAAAGGGAAATTTGATTTTAGAAACTACTTTCGCATTATTAAATGAAGGTGTCTATTTAAACGATATTCCACCATTTTTTATATTTAAGAAAACAGGAACGGGACGAGATGTTCAATTTTTAGGGCTTGCAGCACCCGGAAATCCGAAAATATCACCGGATAAAGATTTAGTGGCTTTTTGGCGAACTGTTAAAGAAAAACGATTTCAAAATTATGAGGCATATTTTACTGTATTAAATACAGGAAGTAAACCTATCATGAAAGAGTGGATTAAGATGCTCATTTATGATCATAAAAATAGTATAAAGTATGCGCCAGATGCATGGAAAAAATTTGTTAAAGAAGGCAGAAATGGAATTGAACCACTAAAAGCGTCACGTATTTTTAAACTTCCGACAAGATATGAACAGTTAGGCTCTAGTGATGAAGAAGGAAGAAAATGTGTAGAAATTATAAGAAATCATTACAAAAAATTTCCGCAAGGATTTGAAGAATGTGCAGTTAATATTATTAGTAAAATGGATTCTAATTTTATCGATTTTTCATTAACACGACCTTGGAGGGATGGAGGGCGAGATGCTATAGGTAGATATTCTATTAGTGCTGGAGGAAAAGTAAATCAACCCTTGGTTATTGATTGTGCGCTTGAGGCGAAATGTTATGGGATTAATAGAGGCGTTGGAGTTCGAGAAATGTCAAGGTTGATTTCCAGAATTAAATATCGTCAATTTGGTATTATGATAACAACTGGTTTTGTTGATAGTCAGGCATATTCTGAAGTAGTGGAAGATGGGCATCCGATTTTAATTGTTACTGCGGCAGATATAGCTAGTATATTGAGAAATAATGCGATAAATTCTTTTAATATAGAAAAATGGCTATGTTCAGTTGAAAGTGAAAATACTAGAAGACTGATGGTTTATTACAATAATTTGGAAAATGCAATCAAGTAAGTGTAGGATAAGCTATAAAATTTAAAATGGGAGAAGATGTCACAAACTGATAGTGTGGTTTGTGACATTTTTTGTCAATCATATTAAAAGAAATTTTGATGATAGCTGTTGACAGTAGAATTGACGTTTGTTAAACTAAAATTGCATATCTGGGAGTATTCTAAACCATTCGGTTGATTTAATTCCCCATATAAGGTTAATAGTAAATATGATGGGAATAAATAGTGATGAACATTTGATTCATAATATGTTTTCTGTCATTGTAGTTAAAATAATTATTATGATTTTTTTGAAGTAATATGGTGCAATAGTTGCGGAATATTAGTTTTGATATCATGATATAGTTGAAATGAAATTAAGAAAAATTTGCCTATGAAAATGTATGTGTATATAATATATAAAAAATATTATCTAAGTAGGAATAGAATTAAAAGATATACGATATGAAAATTAAAGAATATTATATATAATAAAAGAAATGCTTAAAATGAAGGATGGTATATTTTATGGCGGAACATATTTATGAAAAAGAGGCATTGATTAATAGGTTAGAATCTTATTTAGGAAAAACTTTTGAAATGATTGATAATAAAGGTATGTTTGAACATGTGCAAGACATCAATCTTCAAAAGGGGATAGCGGGTGCTGTTGTAGAACAGTGCATTTTTGAATATCCACATGATTCAAGACAAGAAGCAGACTTAATTATTGTTGAAGGGGACAAATATATAAAAACTGAACTTAAAACAACAGGATTGTTAATTCAAAAAGCACCTAAAAAACACTATATTGCAAAGGAACCTATGTCTATTACTGCGGTGGGAGTATATGATCTTGCAGAACAAGAATTTGAAACATCCCATTTTTGGGAGAAACTGGAACATATGCTTATTATATATTACCATTATTCTGCGAAACATGCAGTTTCAGCTTATGACTACAAAGATTTTCAGATGGTTGGTTATGAGTTCCACGAATTTTCAAATGAGGATATAGAAATATTGAAAAATGATTGGGAAAATGTGCGTTCATTATGTAAAGAGATTATATCGCATCATCCAGGAGAGAAAAATAAGGAATGGAAAGCAGCTGTAAAAAAAGAATATATTGATGTACATACACAGTTGAGAAGAGTATTAAGTTATATTGATTTAGCACCCAAGTTTCCTCCAAGATTTCGATTAAAAAAACCGATGGTGTCATCCATTATTGCAAAACATTTTGGGTATGATTTAGAACAGTTACCAGGGAAATATATGTCTGTTTCGGATATTGATGCTAAATGTAAAGAGTTAACAGATAAATATGCGGGTAAAAGTATTAGACAACTTAGTAGGACACTTGGTTTAGAAGTTAAAGAAGAAAAGGATTTGGAACAAAAAGGAATCGCTGAAAAAATAGTTGTTTCAATGTTTGGCGGAAAGGCGAAAAAATTAAATCAGATTGCCTTATTTGAAAAGTTTGGCCTTATTGGTAAAACGATAACATTCACATCTAACGGTGGTCGGACTGAAGATATGAAATTGTATCATGTAGATTTTGAAGAAATGCTTAGAGATACTATTATTGACGATAATGGAGATAAACGTCAGATTATGTTTGAAGATTCTGATATGTATGGATACTTTGCTGATCATGAATTGCTATGTATTATATTTAAAGAATCGACACCTAATGATACAAAAAAAGATTCATCAAAATTGTTGGCATCGAACATTTTTGTAGGATTTAAAAGGATTGTATTTTCAGAAGAATTCATAAATACAACGGTTAAGAAATTGTGGGAAGATACTCGGGATAAAATTAAAAACCATAAATTAATAGATGTAGTGCAAAAGAGTAAAAATGGTTCTATTGTATTTTTAAAAAATGGAGAGATAAGTACGGCACCCAATTTTTTAAAAGGAAGTGATAATGATGTGTTTCTGAGAGGCTCTGGACAAGATTCTGCGTTGGTACATAAAACGGAATGTGTAAATGGAATATGTATGTTACCACAATATGTATGGATAAAAGGATTGGCTGTAGTTAATGAGCTAAATCAGACACCGGAAATTTGAGAGGGTAAATATTGTAAAAAAGTTTATAGGTGAATGTTAGATGCTAGAGAAAGAACCGCGGTTTCATGGAGAAGTGACAGAAAAAAGTCATAAAAATATGAGTAAGATACGAGGAAAGGATACAAGTATAGAAATCGTTCTTCGAAAAGCTTTATGGGAAAAAGGATATCGTTATCGAAAAAATTGCAAAGATTTGCCGGGAAGACCAGATATTGTTTTGACTAAATATCGGATTGCTATTTTTTGTGATAGCGAATTTTTTCATGGAAAGGATTGGGAAGTTTTAAAGCCTAAATTAGAGAAAGGAAAAAATTCAGATTATTGGGTGAAGAAAATACAGAGAAATATTCAAAGAGATGAAGAAAAAGACCAAAAATTAAATTATATGGGATGGACAGTTATACATTTTTGGGGAAAAGATATTTTGAGAAATACAGAACAATGTATTAAAGTAGTTGAAGAGACGATATTTGATATTAAATTAGGTGACATAGAGGATGAAATATAGATAAGACGCGCAATATAAGTTGGAAAGATGATACATAAAATAATTTTAAAATTATGTTTTTAAGGATCTTTACAAGAACTAAAAAATGCGATATTATATAACAACAGAACGATTGTTCTACTATAAAATATAGAAGAGGTATAAAGAAGTGAAAAAAACAGTTTGCGAATTGTTTGCGGGAGTTGGCGGATTTAGATGTGGACTTAATAATATAAAAACATTAGAGGATTTTAATAAAGAAGAAAAATGGGATACTGTTTGGTTTAGTCAGTGGGAACCGGCAGAAAAAAGTACACAATATGCTCACGATTGTTACGTATATCATTTTGGAACACGGTTAGATAAAAACGGGAAAGATACAACAAATTATAACATTGAAGATGTAGATAAAACAACAATTCCAGATTTTAATTTGTTGGTAGGAGGTTTTCCTTGTCAGGATTATTCAGTAGCATCTTCATTGGCGACTTCTAAAGGTCTTGAGGGAAAGAAAGGAATTTTATGGTGGTCGATTCGAGAGACTCTTGAGGCGAAAAAACCTCCATTTGTATTACTGGAAAATGTAGATCGTTTATTAAAATCACCTGCTAAGCAAAGAGGGAGAGATTTTGGAGTCATTCTTGCCTGCTTTCGAGATGAAGGATATACAGTAGAATGGCGAGTGATAAATGCAGCAGAATATGGGTATCAACAAAGACGTCGTAGAATTTTTATTTTTGGATACAAAAATGATACTAAATATGCGAAAGATGTATTAAAAAAGGCGGAATATGATGATGCTTTTGAAAACGCTGAAAAAGCTTGTAAAATGGAAAAGGTGATTTTAAAAGATGGTTTTTTTGCAAAAACATTTCCGGTAAATAAAGCAGAGAATGCTAAAATGGTTATGAAAGAATTACCGATAGAAGTAGGTGAAGTATCTGAAAAATTTAATTGTTCATTCGAAAACTCAGGAATAATGAAAGATGGAACCATTTATACATTAAAAACTATTCCATATTATCATGGAAAACAGATAACATTGGGAGATGTTATGGAAACAGGAAGAGTTGATGAGCAGTATTTTATTCCTGAGGAAAAATTGTATTATACTAATCCGGATATTACACATAGTAATGAAATTGAAAATAAACTTCCAAAAGAAAGCAGGCAAACTTGGCAGTATCTTAAAGGGGCAAAAAAATTGTTACGTACAAGTGCTAATGGTCATGAATACGTTTTCTCCGAGGGAGCGATTTCTATGATTGATCAAGAGGACAAACCTGCTCGAACAATGCTGACATCAGAGGGTGGTTTTAGCAGAACAACTCATATTGTAAAAGATAAAGAAACCGGAAAGATAAGATTACTTACTGCTACGGAAACAGAAAGAATTCAGGGATTTCCTACTGACCATACAAAATATTGTCTGGTTAATGGAGAAACTGTAGAAATGCCTTTGCGTAAACGCCGTTTTATGATGGGAAATGCGTTAGTTGTTAATTTAATATCTGATATGGAAAAGACATTGGAAAAAATATTTGATAATGAATAAAGTTATCAGAATTAAAGAAAAGATATGAGCGGATGCTAGCATAAAATAGATGGTGCTTATAAGTAGAGAATATATTTTTGATATTGTTTTGTTAGGAGAAAAAATGAAAAAAAATTTGGTTCAGTATATTAAAGAAATTAGAGACAAGATGGAAAATTTAGAAGAAAGTCAAAAAAGCTATACTGACGAAAAAACTTTGATAGCATTTAGAGGGGAACCTAGAGATTTCGGAAAAACAAAATTAATGCCATCAATTTTTAGAGAACCTGATATGATAAATAAAGAATCATATATTTTTGAGCTTATGAGTGATTATAATGTGTTAGATTCGAAAAAGACTAGAATTATTGATAAAGCTATTGAATCACAACATTATGTTGCGATTAGCAGAATGTTAGATATAACATTTAGTATTTTACCGGCACTATATTTTGCATGTTCTAATCCAAATGAATTAGATAAAGATGGACGAGTTTATGTGTTTTGTTTTCCAGAGCATTATTCACCTCATTCTGCATATTTAGAAGCATTTTATAATAATCTTATGAATGATAAGGATAATATTACATATTCTAAAAATTTCAAGGTTATCACTCATAGTTATTCGAATGATAGGATACAAGCACAATCTGGTGGATTCATCTTTTTTCCAGGAAAAGAGTATATTCCGATAAATTCAGTTTATTATGAAGAAGTTTTTATTTATGCGGAAGATAAAAAACAAATTTGTGAGGAACTAAATAAATTATTTAGTATACGAGAAGCAACTTTATTTCCAGAAAAAAGTACACGTGCAAAGCTAGTAAAAGATATTTTGTATAATGAAAGATATAAAGAAAGAAAAGTATCTGTTCATGATGAAATTGATACATGTTTTGAACGGATTAAATTTGAAATAGAAGTTTTTAGAAACAAGCAAAGTGTGAAGGGGGACATTTTATTAAGAAAGTTACGTAAAGAAAAAGATGATTTGATTTCTTATGTGAACTTTCTTGAAATAGAAAAAGAGGAAAAGCAGAAATATATAGACGAGATTGAGAAACATTTTTTTATTCTAACTAAATTATACTAAGGAGAAAGAATGGATTTAGAAGAAATAATTTATAAAATTATAAAATTGGTAGAGCTCGATGTTGAAACGATAGAAGTAGAACAAAAAGTGAAAGACATTCCTATTATTTTTATAAATGGAATCAATAAAGACGGAAATGAAGAGCGCTATAGCATTTATAATTGCAGTGAAAGTAAGTTTAATTTACAAAAATATCATGAAATATTGGAAAAAGATGATGGGATATCGACACAAGTTTTAGTTTTTAAAGATTGGGACGATGAACGTCAAAAATATTGGGAGATATATGATAGTGAGATATTAAAAGCTCAAGAAAGAAGTTTGCTTAATCGATATTTTACAAAGAGTATCTCGTTTTATACAAATTTAAAAGAATACATAGATATAGAGGTTGATGATGGAATTAATTACTTGGAATATAGAGCGGATAGTGAATTAGAAGGATACGTATATAACGTATCAATGTATAATCTGAAAAAGCTGTTTAATGTAACGGGCACTACATTATTTAAAATGAATGTCCGAAATGGACTTAAAAAAAATCCAATAGGAAAGGATTTGCGTAGACAGTTTAGAAAGTATTTGTGTATAGGCATATATCAGCATTTGAAAGAAAAAGATGAATTAAAAAGATGCTTTAAGCAATTACAAGAGATATTAGAAATTGATGAAAACGATGAGCAAATTTCAAATAATAGACCTAAACAATTCTGGTTTTATCATAATGGAATTACAATATATGCATATGATCAGAAAATTGATAGAGTGGGAGATAGGATAAAACTTAATCCTTTAAAAGTGAGTGTGATAAATGGAGCCCAGACTCTTACTCATTTTTTTGAAGAATGTGATGATTTAAAGCATAATTTGCCGAAAAAATTAAAGGAAGTATGTACTATTAAAGAAAACCAGATTGCGGAAATTTTAGAGGTAGTATGCAAGGAAATTGTGTTAAAAACGATTTGTATAGAAGGTAAATTGGAAGATGTTCGCCCTATAACATATGGATTGAATACTCAGATTCCTATTTATCAAGAAGATATAATAGCAGATGATATAACTGTACATCAAATTAATGCATATTTGATGAAAGCAGGAATGAAAATTTTAAAACGTGGTGAAGAAGAATATAACGGGGAAGGTTTTTCAGTTATAGAGTTTGTAAAACGGTATTTATTGGTAGATAAAAGACCAGGAGAGAGTAAAAATTTAAAAAAAAGTAAAATAGAAAGTATATTAAATGAGGCTTTACAAAATTTAAAAAACAAAGGAGATAGCATAATTGAATGTTTGGAAATTATAGATATTTTGGATGTTTGGTGGAGAAATTCAAAAGAAAAAAGAAATATTTTGTATAATAAATATAATATAATAAATAGTTATGGAAAGAATTACTTTTTAAGTTATGTGATAAATGAGAAAGTGGAAGAACTAGATGATGAATATATATATGTCTTATATGGAAATTTTGTACAGAGCTTAGAAAGCATTGATAAGAATTTAAAAGTAGAGTCATTTAAAAATGATGAATTATTTAAGTATTATATGGCTAGAAGAAAGATTATGTCTAAAGATATAATTTGGAATAATGATATTGAAAAAAAATTGAAACAATTTTTAGTTGAACATGATGTTTCACCATATGCTTACGCTAAAGAAATAGAAGATTTTTTTAAGCAAGAGGGACAAGATATTCCATATTTTAGAGTGATAAAAAGATATAGTAATAAAAAGCAACAATTTTTTCCAAAAGAAGCATTTCCATTTGCGAATGCTACTTTTTCAGAGTTATATCAAAAAGATAGAAATGTAATAAAAGATGGTTATATTAAATATGAAAATTCACTTTTTTCAAAAGAAATAAATAAAAAAATTCCTGTATTTGTTTTAGATTTCATAGAAAATAAGTCAGGGAAAAAAGATATATGTTCAATTACTTTCATAAAAGATTTTTCATTTGTTTCAGAAAATGCTAAAGCTGAAATGGTATATAATGAAACTGTTGAAGCATTTGAAAAGGGGGATGATAATCTTTTTCCTAAGTCAAGTGAGAAAAAAGGATTCCATGTTAGACCTAAAGCTGCAAATTCTGAAGATACTTTTGAGTTTACTAATGGTTTACAAATTACTAAAAGAACATTTTGGGCAAATAGAGAGACGATTAATGAATTAATACAATTATATGTTAATGAAAAAGAGTAAAATATATTTCAAGTTTTCTAAATGATATGAGTATTAGCTCATAAGAATCTGACCACCTAATCAGTGGATAAATAAAATAACCAATCAATAAAAGATTACTGAAAATTCTATAAATTGGTAAAGAACTGTAAGGGTCTGACCGTGCGTCCAGCAAAGGGTATATAGTCCGGTGGGTGGAAGTCCCATCAAATAAGCTGTTAACCACAGCATTTGAAGCGAGTCTTGAGTCTGTTACGGTAACGTGCAGGCTAAGCGTAGACAGCAAGATAGCAGGGATAGCTATGGAGCACCGAAATCCCAAAGTATCAGAGGGTCGACACCGTGGTCAGGGTGGAAGACAATATATGCACTTATCGTTATGGTGAGATTTTGCATGCCTCTGCGGTGTTGTTGAAACTATTCATGTCAGACAGGGACTATATGTCAACTGGAGAGGACCTGCATTTTCTTTTCAGAGTGTGTAAATGAAAAGTATGTCCGCCAACCAAAAGAAGAAAGACAAACGAAGTGCAGGTAGTCGGAGGCCCGAACAGTACCGGTGAAGGTATGAACAAAATAAATACTGGAGGGAAGTCGAGAGAGAACTGTGCCTCGCAGTTCTGGCCTGCGAAACTATATCAAAGAGGAAACATTAGCTATACACAGAGATAGGGGAACTAATGGAAACGAAATTGGCGAGAATATCACAATTATCAAAAGAAAACCCAGATATGGTCTTTACATCACTGGGGCATCTTATCAATAAGGAGATGCTTGAGAACTGTCATGTCCAGATGGATGGAACGAAAGCCGTAGGAATAGATGGAGTTACCAAAGAAGAATACGGAAGAAATCTGGAAGAAAATCTAGAAGCCCTTATAGAAAGTCTGAAGAAGAAATCCTATAAGCCTAAACCAGCAAGACTGGTAGAAATACCAAAGGACAATGGGAAGATGCGGCCACTTAGTATCTACTGTTATGAAGACAAGCTGGTACAGGAAGCACTGCGCAGGATACTGGAAGCAGTATTCGAGCCAATGTTTTATGATGAGATGATGGGATTCAGACCCAACAGGGGCTGCCATAAAGCAATCCGCAAACTAAACATAATGCTGGAAAGGAAACCGACGAATTATGTTCTGGATGCGGATATAAAAGGATTCTTCCAGCATCTTGACCATGAATGGATTGTGCGTTTTATAGAATCAAGGATCAAAGACCCGAATATCATCCGCCTTGTCAGACGAATGCTGAAAGCAGGAATTATGAATAACTATGAATTTGAAGCAACAGAGGAAGGAAGTGGACAAGGTTCCGTCTGCTCTCCGATAATTTCCTGTATCTATATGCACTATGTGCTGATATGGTGGTTCAGAGAGGTGGTAACGCCGATGTTAAAGGGATATGCAGGTCTGGTGGTCTATGCTGATGATTGTGCGCCACGAAGGCGGAAACTTGTGACATGATGTCAAACAAGTATAGCCA
>NZ_JAJCGT010000019.1:0-63453 GCF_020553185.1 Blautia sp. MSK18_10
AGGATAACGGATACGGTCAGTTCCTTTCCATGCTTGGATATAAGCTGGAAGAACGTGGAAAATATCTGATAAAAGTAGACAGATATTTTGCATCCAGCAAGATATGCAGTGTATGCGGGCATAAAAAGAAAGAACTGGCATTATCAGAACGGACATACCTGTGCGAATGTGGAAACCGGATGGACCGGGATGTGAATGCAGCGGTCAATATTCTGAAAGAAGGAAAAAGAATATATAAAAAATGTGCATAATAGCACAGAAAAGATCCGTAACCGGATAAAAAAGAACCGCGGGACACGCGGGGATAGCCTGTTTTAGCTTTGCCCTGAAGGGCAATCGAGCAGGAAGCCCCCACTTCAAAATCTGTAAGATTTAAGTGGCGGGAGCATGTCACGAGATTTCTGCTCTTAGAATATGCTGCAAATCTCAAATGGTGTATGCGCTAACTGTTGTCATGCATAAAAATATGTGTTAAAATAACCACCGAAACTGGTTCGAAACCCTCCCAGTATAAAAAACTAGGCAAAGTAAAAAATATTGCGGTCGCTTATGAGTTATCATAAGCGGTCTGTTTGCTGATGCTTTTGTTTATTGAGGGATAAACAAAAGTATTTTTTTTGCTTTGACAGAAAGGAATTAAATGAAAAAAAGAAAAGTAATTATTGATTGTGATCCGGGGATTGATGACAGTCTTGCGATTATGCTTGCACTGAAATCACCGGAGATCGAAGTGATCGGAATCACCATTGTGTGTGGAAATTCACCGGTGGAGATGGGATTTGGAAATGCAAAGAAAATCCTGAAGCAGATGAATCGTCTGGATGTTCCTGTGTACATTGGGGAAAGCACTCCCTTAAGGCGGGATTACGTGAATGCTCTGGATACTCACGGAGAAGACGGGCTTGGAGAGAGCTTTCTGCCTGAAGTAACCGGTTATCAGCAGCAGATCAGTGCTGTGGATTTTCTGGCTGATGTATTGAAAAAAGAGAAAGTATCCATAATCGAACTGGCACCTATGACCAATCTTGCCAGACTGATCCAGAAGGATAAAGAAGCATTTTCCTGTATTGAGGAAATTGTTTCCATGGGCGGCAGCTTTAAAAGTCATGGAAACTGTTCACCTGTTGCAGAATACAATTACTGGTGTGACCCGGACGGCGCTTCCCTGGTGTATGAGACACTCCATCAGAATGGTCAGAAAATCCATATGGTGGGGCTGGATGTGACGAGAAAGATTGTGCTCACGCCTGATCTGCTGGAGTATATGTGCCGTCTGAATAAAGAAACAGGGGAATTTGTAAAGAAGATTACGAAATTTTATTTTGATTTTCATTGGGAATGGGAGCATATCATTGGCTGTGTGATCAATGATCCCCTGGCAGTGGCATATTTTATCAATCCGGAACTCTGCAAAGGCTTTGATTCCTATGTACAGATTGAAACAGAGGGGATTTCTCTTGGACAGTCTGTTGTGGATTCTATGAATTTCTACCGGAAAACTTCAAATACAAGGGTGTTGACTGAGGTAGATGTGTATGGATTCTTTCAGATGTTTCTTTCAAGGATCCTAGATCAGGAACCGGAAGAACTGGATATTTTACAAGATTTAATACGAGGAGATTTAAAATGAAAACTGAAAAAATAAGTGTACAGAAGATCTGTATGATCGCTTTTGCTATTTGCATTAATTTTGTGGGAGGACAGATTGCTTTATTTCTGAAACTTCCTATTTATCTGGACAGTATTGGAACTGTATTTGTGGCTGCTGTTCTGGGACCCTTTTATGGAATGCTTCCTAATCTGCTCAGCGGCCTGCTGATGGGAATGACTGTAGATATTTATTCCCTGTATTATGCACCGGTAGGAATTCTTCTTGGTTTTGTGACAGGTCTTGTGTACAGAAAATTCCAGCCGAAAAAGTGGCAGATATTTCCGGCTGCTCTTGTGATCACACTTCCATCTACTATAATCAGTTCCTGTATTACGGCATTTTTATTTGGAGGAATCACTTCTTCCGGATCCACTGTTCTTGTACAGCTTCTGGCAAAAACACCTCTTGGAATGGTAGGAAGCTGTTTTGTAGTTCAGTTTATCACGGACTACATTGACAGGGTTCTGTGTATTGCAGTAGCAGCAGTTCTTATTACAGCGTTGCGTAAAAGTATGAAGGAGAATTTTGCTTGATGAAAGTCCTGATCACAGGCACAGCATCCGGGATCGGGAAGGGCTGTGCAGAATTTTTCCTGAAAGAAAATCATGAAGTCTATGGATTTGATAAAAATATATCCTCGATCCAACATCCGAAATATACTCATTTCTGTCTGGATATCAGAGACAAAAGCTCTTATCCGGAAATCGGACAGGTAGATATTCTGATCAATAATGCAGGGGTTCAGAATGGCGATGATATTGATGTAAATCTGAAAGGGACGATTTCTGTTACAGAACATTACGGCATTCATCCTAATATTTATTCTGTTATTATGATCGGATCAGCAAGCGGGCATACAGGTTCTGAATTTCCGGAGTATGCAGCAAGTAAAGGAGGGGTCCTTGCTTACACGAAAAACGTGGCTATGAGGATAGCTCCTTATCAGGCCACATGCAACAGTCTGGATTTCGGTGGGGTTATGACTGAACTGAACCGGCCGGTGATGGAGGATGAAAAGCTCTGGGATCAGATCATGGAACTCACACCTCTGAAACGATGGATGTCTGTGGAAGAGGCAGCAGAGTGGATTTACTTTATGGCGGTAAAAAACCGTTTCTGTACAGGCCAGAACATTCTAATTGACGGTCTGGAGGCCGGAAACTGCAATTTTATCTGGCCATAGAGTGGGTCTGAAAAATCATTCCTGCGATCTACTGTTATTTTGTGCCCGAATATGATAAAATGAGAAAATAGTGATAAAGATATTTCAAAGATAGAGAAAGTATTTAACAGGAGGCGCAAAAATTATGGATATCAAAGAACAGATTCATGGATTAACAGAGGAGATGCTTACCAATTTGGGAAGGCTGGTTGCCATTGATTCTCAGCTTGGCACTCCCGCAGAGGGGAAGCCTTTTGGAGAAGGACCTGCCAAAGCACTGGAAGAAGGTCTTAAGATTGCACAGGAGCTTGGATTTAAGACAGTCAATCTGGACAATTACTGTGGTTATGCAGAGATGGGTGAGGGTGATGAGATTGTTGGTATTGCCGGACATCTGGATATTGTACCTGTAGGCGGCGACTGGAGTTATGATCCTTTTAAACTGACACGCGAGGGTGATTATGTTTACGGTCGTGGAACAACAGATGACAAGGGACCTGTTCTGGAAGCTCTTTATGCAATGAAGCTTCTTCGCGATTCAGGTGTGAAGCTGAACAAGAGAGTACGTCTCATTATGGGATGTAATGAGGAAACAGGTTCCAAATGTATGGAACATTATAATGAAGTGGCAGAAGAATTATCCTGCGGCTTTACCCCGGATGCCAGTTTTCCATGTATTCATGGCGAAAAGGGGCTTCTGCGGATGATGGCTTATTCCAAGAACACGAAAATCATCTCTGCAGATGGAGGGTTTGTCTTTAACGCAGTATGCGATTCCTCCACAATAGTTGTTCCTGCCGAAGAAGGACTGAAGGAGAGACTGGAAGCTGTACTTGCAGAGACAAAGCTTCAGGAATATAAGGTAACAGAGGGAAATGGACAGATCAGTATTTATGCAAAGGGAGTTCCGGCACATGCCAGCACTCCGACTCTTGGGGTCAATGCAATAGGTGTTACTTTTGAATGTCTGGAGAAAGCAGGATTTAAGGACGATTTTGTGGAATTCTATAATACACATATCGGCACATCCTGCGATGGTGAAGGCATTGGACTGAAATTTGCAGATGAGTATGGCGAACTTACTCTTTGCAACGGTATGATCAAAACAGAGAATGATGTGATCTCCTGTACAATTGATATCAGAGTACCTGTAACATTGAAAGCAGATGAAGTCCGCAGGATGTGTGAGAGCAGACTTGAGGATGAGAATGGTCGTATAGAGATTCTGGGAATTGGTGATGCCTTATTCTTCCCAAGAGAATCCCCACTGGTAAATGCTTTATACAAAGCTTACACAGATGTAACAGGCGATACAGAGAACAAGCCGATGGTGATCGGCGGTGGAACTTATGCAAAATCTCTTAAGAATATCATTGCATTTGGACCTGAGAAGCCGGGAATTGATTATCGTATCCACAGCGCAGATGAATTTATTCTCGTATCCGGTATGGAAGAGGCAGTTCTGGTTTATATGGAAGCAATTAAGAATCTTCTGGCAATCTGATGAAAAATGATGGAGCAGCTATTAAATGGAGAGCAGAACATGAAGGCAGCAGTATTTTTCCCTGGTATTGGGTATCATTGTGACAAGCCACTTTTATATTATTCACGAAAGCTGGCGCAGGAATGTGGCTATGAAGAAACAATTGCATTAAGCTATACTTATGATGGCGGAAATATCCGGGGAAATGAAGAAAAAATGCAGCAGGCATTCGAAAGCCTTTATGAACAGGCAGAGAAAAGTCTTTCTGCCATTGACTTTGACAAATATGATGAAATATTATTTGTCGCAAAAAGCGTAGGCACGATCATAGCATCCGCATATGCAGAGAAACACAGCATCAGATGTCGGCAGATACTATACACACCATTGAAATACACATATAATTTTGTTCATAGAGATGCCATTGCCTTTATCGGAACTTCAGATCCATGGAGTATTGTTCCTGAAGTACAGGCTCTTTCACAAAAACAGCAGGTGCCAATGTATACTTATAAAAATGCAAACCATTCACTGGAAACAACAGATACACTGGAAAACCTGAAAATTCTCCAGGATGTTATGGGGAAAACCAAGGGATTTTTGGAGCGGAAATAAGAAAAAGCACATAATCATATTGAGTAGATATGGGTGAAGAAGTGTCAAGAAACTATTTCTTGACACTTCTTTTTGCTCCATGCTATACTCAATTAGACAAACTGTTATATGTGAAAGTGGTTTCCATAATGTCTTTTTAGGTGGTGATGTGAATATGAACTTTCAAGATCAGATACAGCAGATTTTTGGAACAACAGATATTCATGAACTGAAGCAGATATCCAGAGATGCCGACAATTACAGATGCTTGAATGCTGATATGAATAACAGCATTATTTCAGAAAAGAAAAAAAATACCGGAAGGAAAAATTCGTTTACAGAAGAACAGCTGGCACATATTTTGGCACTGCAGGACCGGGGAGAAAAAATTACAGATATTGCCAGACAGTATCACGTTTCCCGTCAGACGATTTACAGTCAGATAAAGCGAGCCTATAATTTTTCTGATGATCCGGATGTGAAAATGCGTATGAATTTCATGAATCATGATGATCTGTGTACAACGATAGATATTGATTTCAGGCATGAAAAAATTAAGATTAAAAACTATACAGATCAGATTATTTTCCGGGCATTTGGAGTTGTAACTGATCCGGATTGGGCTGATTTTGAATATTTTCTGGAAGAACGCTGTTTTCCCAGAACACGCGATCACAGGAAAGATATTCTGAGAGAGATGGGGCTTCCATTTTATGATCCGTTATTAATTATTGAAAAAACACAGGGGCGCATGTCAGATGATCATCAATGGATTATGATTCTAAAAAAGGAGGGCTGATCAAAAATGGAAATTCGCAATTTTGATGCATATTCTCCCTTGCATAAGAGCGGTCATACTTCCAAGGGAGATCAGCTCAAATGGAAAATTGATGACAGGTGGTATAAGGCTGATTATATGGGATATGAAGGTTTATCTGAAGTTCTTGTATCTGACCTTTTGCAGAAGAGTACCTGTCCTTTCCCTTTTGTTGAGTATGAAGCAGCTGTAATTGAGTATAATGGGAAAATATTTCAGGGCTGTTCCAGTTTGGATTTTCTGAAAGCAAATCAGGTTCTGATTCCGCTGGAAAAATTGTATCGTCGATATACAGGTGAAAGTCTGGCAGTAAAGCTCTCAGATTTTGCGGATGTTTCAGAACGCATTCAGTACCTGGTAACTCAGGTGGAAGAAATTACTAAAATAGATAATTTTGGAGCGTATCTGACTGCAATGCTGGAAATAGATGCGTTTTTCATGAATGAGGACAGACATACCAACAATATTGCGGTCATTTATAATGAAAAAACACAGAAATATGAACTGAGTCCTTTTTTTGATCAGGGACTTTGTATGTTTGCCGACATAAATCAGGATTATCCTATTGATCAGTCATTGGAATATTGTCTGGAAAAAATTGAGGCGAAGCCATTTAGCTCTGATTTTGATATACAGCTGGATGCAGCAGAAGAACTGTATGGCATTCAGATTGGTTTCCAATTTACCTTTAAAGATATTCAGATATACTTACAGAAGAATTCGGAAAATTATCCCAGGGAAGTAATAAGACGCGTGGAGCAGCTGTTAAGAGGGCAGATGCGTAAATATGGGTATCTGATGAAAAAATGATATTACAGAGAGTGTATGAAGTTACAGGCAGATAAAGGATAAAAAAGTCACTTATCTGCCTTTTCTGGTAAACTTTTTGTAACGGCTGTGAGGCGGAGACTGTCAAATCAGTCAATGATACTATACTGCATCATTTCATAATGTAATCTGCATCCTTCTGTAATCTCAAAGGGCAGAAGTGCCCGTGCTACGAGTTTTAACTCTTCTTCAGGCAGATCTGTTCTGCGAAGATGTGCATAGTCACCGTCAATAGATTCTACGATATAATCACAAACTAACATAAAAATCCTCCACTTTATATTTTGCGTAACGCAATGATCATATCTATAGAATACCACAGAGGAAAAGGGTATCACAAGTGCCTTCAGATTATATAGACATAAAAAGAGGGCAGTGTTATAATTTTTCCTAAAGAAAATGCATATGGGAGGTATCGCAATGTCTAAAGTTGTAAAGCTTTCATCCGTAATGGAAAGGGAAGAAAAATTAAAGGAAATCTATGAAGGTCTGGAAGAGATAAAAGATCAGCTGACAGCACTGATTGATGAGTATGAAGAAGAGGAGACACATACAGGAAAAGCAGATGAACTGATCGAAGCCCTGGATGCTCTTGAGGATGCTTCGGAAACCATAGAGGATGTGCTGGAAAATTAATGAAGGAGAAAGCATATTTTCACCTGCCCGGGCTGTTTGAGTTTTATGAGCTGTACCGGATGTTCCTGCCTTTATTCCGGGAACACAGGGAATATTTTTACGACTGGTGTGAAATTGGCTCCATATATGGTGCTCCGGCAGACTGTATCTGGGGTGGAGGCAGGGCTGGCTTCGGAGAGAATGACCCGGAGGAGGTTCTTGAACTGATGCAGGAATATGGGATTTCTGCCCGACTGACTTTCAGCAATTCCCTGCTTCGCCAGGAGCACCTTTCAGACAGAAAATGCAATGCACTGTGCCGGTTGTTTGAGAGAAACAGAGAACCGCAAAACGGCGTGATCATTTATTCAGAATTGCTCTTGGAATATATTAAGGAGCAGTATCCGGGACTCTATTTTGTTTCCTCCACTACCAAGGTTCTGACAGATTTTACACAGCTTGAGGAAGAAATCAGGAGAAAAGATTTCCATTATGTTGTGCCGGATTTCCGGCTAAACAAGGCTTTTGATAAGTTAAATACATTGTCTCAGGCTGAGAAGGACAAAGTAGAATTTCTCTGCAATGAATGCTGCTGGTTCGGCTGCAGGGACAGAAAAGCCTGCTATGAAACGGTCAGCCGCAAGAATCTGGGTGAAAACTGCCTGGAGCATTACTGCAAGGCACCGGAGAGAGAGAGGGGCTATCTTTTTTCAAAAGCTATAGAGAATCCAGGGTTTATTGGAATCAATGATATCCGGGATATCTATCTGCCAATGGGATTTTCAAATTTTAAAATAGAAGGAAGAGGACTCGGCAGTGCCCTGATACTGGAATTTCTGCTCTATTACATGACCAGACCGGAATACCAGATACATGTCAGAGAAAAAATATATCTGGACAGTATGCTGGATCTGTTTTGAGAGATTTATACCACCGCATTGTGTTACTATATGACAATGCGGTGGTTTTTCTGTCCGAAAAAGTATGTAGATACCTGAACTCGGTTGCCATAGCAGTGAAGTTTTCAAAATTATTCCGGAAACAGTTGACATAGCATATAGGTTCTTATATTATATAGATAACCGATATATAGACAATCTATACAATGGGAGGTGAATACTATGGCTATTGAAAAATCACTGGTTTCCGGGAGTATGACAATGCTTATACTGAAATTGCTGTCAGAAAAGGATATGTATGGATATGAGATGATCGATACCCTGCGACAGAAATCTCAGAACGTGTTTGAACTGAAAGCAGGAACTCTGTATCCGTTACTGCACAGTCTGGAGGATAAGGGATTTCTGACAGTATACGAACAGGAGGCAGCCGGAAAGACCAGAAAGTATTACAGTCTGACTGGACAGGGAAGGGGATTTCTGGAAAAAAAAGTAGAAGAATGGAAAGAGTATTCTGCAGCAGTGACCAACGTGCTTGTAATGGAGGTGTAATCTATGGACGAATATCTGAAAACATTACTGGAACAGATTCGCTGTAAGAAAGCGCGGCCTTATGTAAAACAGGAATTTCAGGATCATATAGAAGATCAGATCGAGGCAAATATGCATGCAGGTATGGATCGTGAACAGGCAGAGAGGGAAGCTGTCCGGGATATGGGAGATCCTGTGGAAACAGGAATCTCTCTTGACAGTGTCCACAGGCCTCAGGTTGCATGGAAACTTCTGGGAATAATCGTTCTTATCAGCATTGCAGGCGTTTTGATACATGCAGGGATTGCCGGAAAAATCAGTGAAAACGCTGCGGCCGGTTCGGACAGATATGTGTTCCATGTTGTGATCGGACTTGCAGTTATGATGATTTTATATCTTCTGGATTACACTGTACTGGCAAGATCTTCGAAAATAATTGCTGTCATTTTACTGTTTTCCTGTTTGGTTACCTTGTTGGGTGGCTATCAGTTAAATGGGGCAAGATGCTTCATTGTACTGCCGGGAGGAAGAGGAATATCCATGCAGACTCTGATGCTGTTTTATGTTCCCATATATGGAGCAATTTTGTATAAATATCATGGATGGGGATATAAGGGCTTGATGAGAGCAATCATATGGATGTTTGCACCGGTTATATTGGTCTATGCCATGCCTGCGCTTATGACAGCTTGTGTGATGTTGGTATCTATGCTGGTTATGCTGACAATCGCAATTCAAAAGAACTGGTTTACTGTGAGAAAAAGGAGAGCCATCTGTGGAATCTGGGCTGGTTTTCTGGCTATGCCTGTGGCAGCTTTTCTGATCAGGTATCTGAGAAGCAGCCTGACAGAATATCAGATTGCACGTATACAGGCCATTTTTTCAGGTGGTGGAGAAGAGGATTATTTCACCGGAATGCTGCATTCATTCTGGCAGCAGAATAAATGGATAGGGAAAAGTGAATCAGATGTAATGGGAAATCTGCCGGCTTTTAATGCGGATTATATTTTGACCTATCTGTCATCTGTATATGGAACAATTGCAGCCGTGCTTTTATGCTGTGTTCTGGCAGTTTTGATTTTCGCAGTTTTTAACACCGCCATGCGACAGAAAAATCAGCTGGGCATGATGATGGGATGCGGATGCGGAATCGTATTTCTTATAAACTTTTCCATAAATATCCTGGAAAATCTGGGTATATTTCCACAATCAGTAACATTTCTTCCCTTTTTATCAGCAGGAGGAAGCTGCATTATAGTTTCCTATGGACTGATGGGGATTGTACTGAGTACATACAGATATAAAAATATCTATCCACGACACTTGAAAATAGGTTTCAAATTCGATAAAACCAAAGCAAAAAAAGCTCTGTATGTCTCAAAAATGTCCATGTGCGTATTGACAGGAGGCACTGTTGCTGTTATGTGCGTTGCCATATATTGGGATTTGTGTAAGGGTTATATGAATATTCCGTTTAAAATCGTAACCATTGTACTGACATTGCTTCTGGTTGGAAATATGAGAAAGATTGTGCAGCACAATGAAATGAACAGATAGAAAATGTAAAAAACTGTATTAAGAAAAATACCGCCATATTGATTGTGATAAGTCAATATGGCGGTATCTTTATCCGTTAACTATTTGGAGTAATTGACTGACGGTATAATTTCCGGAATACTTCATCTGCATTTTTGTCTTTCAGATAAATCGGTTAGGTATTCCCGTATTCGTTAAGTATAGTCCTCATTCGTGCCTTGAAAATGTCTTCGGCTGCTCTTTTTGCTTTTATCATTTGTAAGGATTTCCGCTTGTCCTCCTTTATATGCCTATTTTATCAGAATACACTCCATTTCTCCAGTCAGAAATTGTGAAAAGACAGGTTGATTTTTCGACAGTGTATTATTTACTCTGGAAAAAGAAAATTATTTTTATTAAAACTGCAACTTTACCATTCAAAATCCGTCTTATCTTATGAAGGCAAAATAAAAGAAACGTGAGGTGAAAAAAGTGGAAGATACAGTAATTATCAATCTGTATTTTGACAGATCAGAAAAAGCCATACAGGCGACCGAAGAAAAATATAGCAGGTACTGTTTTAGTATTGCTTGGAATGTTCTGTATGATAAAGAAGACTCCGATGAATGTGTCAATGATACATGGCTAGCCACATGGAACTCCATACCACCCAGAAAACCGGCAATTCTGTCTGCTTTTCTTGGAAAAATAACCCGAAACCTGGCAATTGACTGTTTTCGCAGGAAAAAAGCTGCAAAACGGTCAACAGAGCACATATTAGAATTATGCAAAGAACTGGAAGAGATAGAGGATGTAACAGCATATTCTTTGAATGATGAAATCCAGAGAAAAGAGATTCTGGAAATCCTTGAAAAATTTCTGGAATCCCTGAAAAAAGGTGATTGTGACATTTTTATACGACGCTACTGGTATATGGACAGCATCAGTGAAATTTCAGCCCGGCATGGAATTTCGGAAAGCAGAATCAAATCCAGTCTCTATCGAAGCAGAAAGAAACTATGGGAAAGGGTGAAACATTTATATGGAAAAAGGATTTAAGACATTAGAACTGATTGGTGATCTGGATGATAAATATATTTACGAAGCTTCCAGACCATGGAAAAAACAGCATCGTTTTTTCCATATACAAAGGAGTTGGAAAACAGCAGTCGCCGGGATCATATTGCTTATTATGGTTGGATGCACATTAAGATATCAGGAAGATGTAAAAGCAGCATTACAGAGAGTAACTTCATGGATCGGACAGGCATTGGGAATTAAGAACGGTGATACCGATTCTTATACAAATGTTGTAGGAAAAAGCATTTCAAGAGATGGAATCACCATAACATTAAATGAGATTGTGATGGACAGCAAAAATTTATGGATTGCGTATTACGACAGCGAAGATTCAGACGCAGATATGAAGGATGCGGTGGAAGACAAACTTTTATATACAGAAGTATGCATTAACGGTCAGGAAATTCAGCAGGGCTTAGGCCAAAGAACAGTTAATGCTTTCTCAGAAAATCCAATAACAGTGGAAGATTTCACAATCGGAGAAGAAGTTAACACTGAGGGAACTGTAAACATAGAGTTCAAAGTCTGGCCGATTGCAATGGACGATGCTGATACATGGGAAAATGTTCAGAAAATACAGGCTGATACAGAACCTTATACATTTAAACTTGCGACATCAAAAGAAGAGCTGGAGAAAAACACTGTGGATTTAAATCTGAATCAGAATATTAAAATGGATTCCAATGTCCTGAACCTCACAGAATTCAGATGGAATCCATTCGAAAGTACAATTTACGGAATGTATCATGGAACAGTATATATTGACAGTGATTATTATCTGATTGGAACAGACGATCAGGGAAACAAAATCTGCTATCAGGAAACAGGAAGAAATGGTCAGGAAACTATGTTCCGGCAAACGATAGGTCTATATCCCGGATATGAAGAAATCTCCCCGGAAGCAAACACAATCACATTACAGTTATATGAAGTAAAAAACGACACAGCGCATCAGGTGTCTGAAGAAAAAATGGATAAGGATCCCTCTGATGATATCTACGAAGAATCCACAGTCTATGTATATAATGAGGGAGAAAGCCCCACAGATGACGCAATACCAATAGGAGACAAGTTTACAGTACAGATAAGATGAAAATGAAGAAGACATATTATTTAAACAAAGATGTTCTGCCGACAATCCCGGTACCACATGATTGTATAATTAAAAAAATCCGTATAGAGCACAAATGGCTAATATTTACCTTTGACAATGATACATCTTATTATGATTCTGTCAGAAAACTTAGCCCAAACATCAGGAATTTGATTTTGAAATATCATCTAAGTAATCCAGAAGACTTTTCTGTATATAAGTGTAGTAAAACTTTAAAACGAATCTTAAATAAAGAATGCTATATACGCCAGAATACCAGGAAAATTACAAAATTACCCCGCAAACGTCTGGAATATTTGTACCATAATGTAGGATACTGTTCGATTATAACTAAGTTGCATTCAGATGCTCCTGTTATGATAGATGCAGGGGTTGATTATCTGGTATATGAGTGGATAGAATAGTATGACTAATGAAGTAAAATATATATCTTTGTAGACGTTACATCTTCGAAACGTTATACTATTTCCATAAACTAATCGAGGTGATCCCAAAATGAAAAACAAAATCCTGGTAATCGAAGATGACAGAGCAATTTCCGAATTATTATGTATGAACCTAACCATAGCTGGATACGAAACAGTAGCCGCCTACGACGGAATAGAAGCCCAGCGCCTATTGCTATGGAATGAAGATGCAGACCTTGCAGTTGTCGATATTATGCTTCCCGGCAAAGATGGCTTTGCTCTGATGGAAGATTTCCGCGCAAAGAATCTCCCGGTGATCTACCTTACTGCAAAAGATGACGTAGCATCCAAAGTAAAAGGCCTGAAACTCGGTGCAGAAGATTATATGGTAAAGCCTTTCGAAATGTTGGAACTTCTTGTACGGATTGAAAAAATCCTTGAAAGAACCGGCCGTGCAAAGAGAATTCTCACAATCAAAAATATTCAGGCAGATCTCCAGAGCCATCAGATTCTGAAAGATGGGATTCCCGTAAACCTGAAACCACTGGAATACGATCTCTTTATCCTGCTCTTACAGAACAAAAACATCGCACTTGGAAGAGAAGAACTATTAAAACGTGTCTGGGGCGAAGAATATCTGGGAGAGAGCAGAACTGTAGACGTGCATATCGGCCAGCTCCGCAAGAAACTGGAGTTGTACGATGAAATAAAAACAATCCCAAAACTTGGCTATCGACTGGAGGACTAACCGCTATGAAGTTGTGGAAACGGACAGTAGCACTTATGCTGATAACACTTTTGTGCTCTCTGATACCGGTCGGTGTCCTGAGCCTGTATGTCACAGGAAAAAGAAGCCTGAATAATGCTGCTGAAACCTATGGACGACAGCTTGCAAATGGAAAAAATCTCCTGGAACAATTCTGGGACAACAGTAAATATGAGCAGATGTCAGAAACAGGAAAAAAATCTTATCTGGAATTCCAGTTTCTGAGATGCTGCGGTGAGAAAATGCTCCTCATTAATTCCGAAAGTAAAGAAGCCGTAGTAAACCGCACAGATTATGAGATTGTCAGCATGGATAATCTCGGTTTAAACAACAAAACGGATTCCTATGAGTACAAAATCCAGAAACTGAATCACAAATACTTACTTTTACAGCATGCGCTGCTTACAAATCCAGAGGGTTACGAAATACTTTCAGTCCGTGATGTTACTTCTATGTTTACGGAACTGAGACAGACGGCAGCCTGGTTCCTGGGAATCTATCTGGCAGTATTTTGCATTGCTGGTCTGTTTATCTATCTAATGATGAAGCGGACCGTACAGCAAATGGAAAAACTGCAGGAAGTAGCCGGAAAACAGGAAATGCTTATGGGAGCACTTGCCCACGAAATGAAAACACCTCTTACTTCTATTATTGGATATTCAGACACTCTGCGGCATGTAAAACTAAACGATGAACAAAAAGACCGTGCCTTGGAACATATCAGCCGTGAGGGAAAAAGACTTGAAAAACTTTCCGGAAAAATGCTCCAGATGCTGGGGCTCCATCAGAATGATTCAATAAAAATGGAGTCACACTATATAGGAGAACTGCTGGAACATGTAGTTCAGCTAGAGGCAGAACAGGCAGCGCAGAGACAGATACAATTGCAGACAGAATACGAAGATTTTTCTATGAAAATGGATGATGAATTAATGGAAAGTCTTCTTGTAAATTTGATAGATAACGCTCTCCGTGCTACAGAAGCAGGAGGTCGTATTACCGTAAAAGCATATAAAGAATCGGGTAGGAAAATTCTGGAAGTTGCAGACAACGGTCGGGGAATCCCACAGGAAGAACTGGGAAAAATTACGGAAGCTTTTTACATGGTAGACAAATCCAGAAGCCGCCAGGAGGGCGGAGCAGGACTTGGACTTGCGTTATGTGTAAAAATCGCAGAAGTTCATGGAGGCAGACTGGACATCACAAGCCAGCTTGGAACAGGAACGAAAGTAAGAGTAATATTTGATAAAAAAAGATAAGGATTTAACCTGATCAAACAAATATTCTGCTTCAATTATGAATAACTGACCGATCCAGACGGATTCACTCGTTATTACATGGACAATATTAAACAGATGAAATTTACAACTTGTTTACATCTTGATGAATACATTAGAAGTACAGTATGGTACTCTTTTCTTATAAGAAGAGGGTACCTTTTTTAACTAAACTGCGAAGCAGATGATTTTATCCGCTTGACTGAATCAGGAATGTAAAGAATGCGGATAATTTTATCTGACTGACCAAATTAAGCAGCAAAGAAAATATTTTATCTGCTCAGCTACATATGCGAAAGGAGGAGAAAGAAATGAAGAAAATAAAAATATTTGTGGGAGTTTTTTTATGTATGAATCTTTTTACAATATCAGGATGTGATAAGGTCATTCATTCTGCTGTTGTAGAAGAAAAGGATAAGACTGCTGCAAAGAAAGAGGAAAACAAAGAGAAAGAAACAGTTCAGAAAACAGTCACTGAACAGGTGCAGGCTCCGAAAACCTACCAGACAACCATCCAGTCCGATCTAAGATCCGCAGAACGAACAGATCAGGAAAATCCTATGAAATTTACCCTGACAGCCGATGCTCCGATAGAAGTGCCGGATGTGGGTGCCATATGCCTGAAAAATGTAAAAAAAGTGACAATTTCTGAAGAAGAGCCACAGAAAGTACTGGATACTTTTGCCAAAGGGCAATTGTTGAAACAAGACTATGATGGATTGGCAGAAACATATGAGGTGGATGGACTGACGTACCAGTATACAGGTACATTCCCCGATTTAGAAGCATTTAGTTTTTTGGAAAAATATGCTGCATTTGATGATGTGAACGAAGAAAATATGTCTCAGGATGAGAAAAAACAAAGAGCAGAACGATTTCAGAATTATATAAAAGCAGGAAATCAGAATATGACTGATGACGGCGCAGAAAATTATGTAAAGGATATTGTTTCTGGAGAATGGCACCTGTTTGACAGTGCATCAAAAGAACTCACAGAAGAAAACTGCACTTTGGAAAAGACCTCTTTTTTCTTTGAAAGAATGGTCGATGGTGTACCTGTTAATTATATACGGAATTCTTATCTGCCATATGATGAATTATCCCGTCCCTGGATAGATGAAGACGATAATTTTCATGAAGCGCAGTGCGATGTGTGGGATAATGAATCGCTGACAATGATTTTCTGCAGCGGAACACTTCAGAGTTTCCAACACAGTGATCCAATTGAGGTATCAGATGCTTCGGACGAAGCATTGTTTCTTCTGCCATTTGATGAAATCAAAGATATTTTTGAAAAAACAATCACCATGCAGATTATGACAGAGCAGGAAAACCGTCTGCCGGCAGTAGATGGCATAAGTTTCACCCGCTATCCATCCATTGATGCACAGACAGTTGAGATGACGATAACAAAAGTTCAGCTTGGATATATGCGTGTGCGGAATGGCAGCAGCAGTACAGAGGGAAGCCTGATACCGGTATGGGATTTCTACGGAACCTGGAATTCTCAGGAACCGGCCTATGCAGATGGCGGTGATGAAATGGTTATAGACAGCGTTACTATGGATCGCATCGGTGTACCGCTTCTCACAATCGATGCACGAGATGGCAGTGTCGTACAAAGAGTACAGAGCGGACCATCTACTACGTTTCCTGGTGGTATTGGAGAATGTGAATAAACCGTAATAAAAAAAGTGCAGTGTTTATCTGGTTAAAATAGAAATGAAACCGGAAATATGGTATGATTGGGACAACAATAAAAACCAGAGCGTGTTTGAAAATAATTTCTACAATCTGCATGCTCCAGACATTAAGGAGGACACCACAATGGATGCAAACATGAAAAAAAGAAACGAACTTTTGGCAAAAACAGTGATTAAGGGACTGGAATCCCGCAATATGTCCGGGTATTATGCACAAGATAAAGAAGCAGCATTAAAGCAGGCCCTGGAACTGATCCCAAACGGAAGCACGATCGCCATGGGCGGATGCATGAGTGCACATGAGATCGGTCTGGTCAAAGCTTTGCAGGATGGAGATTATAATTATATTGACCGCGCAAAGCTTGAACCTCGTGAGGGACTTATGGCAGCCTATGATGCAGATTTCTTTTTATCCAGTGCCAATGCAGTCACAGATGATGGCGTCCTTGTCAATATTGATGGCAATTCCAACCGTGTATCCTGCATTGCCCAGGGCCCGAAAAAAGTAATCTTTATTGTAGGTATAAACAAAGTCTGTCCGGATCTTGACAGTGCAATGAAGCGTGCCAGAAATGTGGCAGCTACAGCTAATGCGCAGAGATTTGATATCAAAACTCCATGTAAGGAAACCGGAAAATGCTTTGACTGCAAATCCCCGGATACCATCTGCTGTCAGTTCCTGATCACCAGATATTCCAGACATAAAGACAGAATCCATGTTATTCTGGTAAATGACACACTTGGGATGTAACCAAATCAAGTAAGTCCCTGGCTTCGATTGAACACAAATAATAAAAAAGAACAGTCTCATTGACGCATAATAAGTCAAAGGGGCTGTCCTTTTTTGGAAAACAATAGGTCTGAAAAAGTCAATATCTGTATCATGTAAATCAATACCGGAATGGTTTCTGACACAGAATCCTAATATAATATCCATGCGGCAGCAGACCTCTCTGGACAGATGAACCTGGTCTGCCAGTTCCTGCAGAGAGATGATGGATTCAAAATGCGTATTAAGATAGTTCAGCATCTGTTCCAGCCTTTCCAGTTCCAGCTAGTTGGCCGGAATAAATTTTGCAAAATCATTCTGGTGTTCGCAGAGAATCATACCGAAAATTTCACAGAGAAGCCCCTTAATCTTCAACTCATAACATAAGGTCTTCTGATCAAAGAGTGCTTCTGTTTCATTGAGCTTTTGAATTACAGTCCGGGTACATGAACTTTCGGAAGTAAGAAGGATGCAGGGGACAGCTGAATTCTGGAGAAAAGGGCGAAAACATCTGCGTTCCACATCACTTCCGTATTCGCCGCATATGAAATCCGGACGTGCCAGAAAGGTACTGCAGCAGTTGCAGGATATACCGCAGCATCGAAAGCAGACCAGCTTTCTGTACTGGTAAACAATGCAATGATGACCGCAATTTCCAACTATGTGGCTCAGAATTTTGGTGCAGGCAGATGGGACCGTATTCGTCAGGGCGTGCGCGCCTGTCTGATCCAGACAGAAGCATTTAACCTGATCATGTGTATTGGAATTCTGCTGCTGAGACATCCGATTGTAAGAATGTTTCTCTCAGATCCCACAAAAGAAATCTATCACTATTCAGATATGTATCTGACGATTGTAGCTCCCTTTTACTTTGTGCTTGGGCTGTTGGCAGTATATCGTACATCCATCCAGAGCATGCAGAATGGCAAAGCACCTTTTGCTGCCTGTATGATTGAACTGGTTATGCGAATTGCTGCAACAGTAGGTCTTTCCGGAATTATCGGATATACATCTGTATGTATTGCCAGTCCAATGGCATGGATCGGAGCCTGTGCACTTCTGATCCCGGTTTATTATAAGATGATGAAAGGAAATTGTGCAGCATTACTGAGAATGGAGTGACGAGTAACAAGATTTTGAGATAACAGCCGCAAGGTGACACTTTACAATGGAAAAACGGATAAAAATGTGCTATGCTATCTATCAATAGACAGAAATCCGTTGATTAAGGAGAGTGAATTATGCGTTTTGTAATTCAGAGAGTAATGCATTCAAAAGTGACAATTAATGGTGAAGTACGAGGCCAGATAGGCAAGGGCTTTATGGTTCTTATCGGAGTAGGAGAAGAAGATACCGTTGAAATCGCAGATAAAATGATTCATAAAATGGTTAATATGCGTATTTTCGAAGATGAAAACGGTAAGACAAACCTTGGCCTGAAGGAGGTGGGCGGAAGTCTTCTGCTTATTTCTCAGTTCACATTATATGCTGACTGTAAAAGAGGAAACAGACCTTCCTTTATAAGAGCAGAGGCCCCTGATATGGCTGAAAATCTGTACAAATACATAATTGCCAGATGCAAAGAACACATTGATATTGTCGAGCAGGGAGAATTTGGGGCAGATATGAAAGTGGAGCTTGTGAATGACGGTCCCTTTACAGTCATATTGGACAGTAATGAATTATAATTATCTGTAATTGTTCAATATTTTACGGCAGATTGCTGGATGATTATCATTATCTATAACAAGAAAAAGATATGAAAAAGGCAGTTATAAATTATCAGAAAACAACAGGAATTGCAAGAGAGGAGCAGATTTATGAAAATCGGATTTATCGGATGCGGAAATATGGCTTCTGCCATGATCAGTGGTATGCTGAAAAAAGGACTTTATAAAAAAGATGAGATTATTGTTTCCAATCTTACAGAAGAAGGAAGCAAACGAAGCAGAGAAAAACTGGGAGTGGTTACAACTCTGGATAACCATGAAGTGGTAAAAAACACAAAACTGGTTTTCCTGGCCGTGAAACCGCAGTTTTATGAAGAAGTGCTGAATGAAGTAAAAGATGAACTGACACCGGAACACACAGTTGTAGGCATTGCGCCGGGGAAAACTCTTGCCTGGTTAGAAGAAAAATGTGGACAGCCTCTGAAAGTGGTAAGAATGATGCCGAATACTCCTGCTCAGGTTGGGGAGGGTATGACTGGTGTATGTGCCAATGAGAAAGTATCGGCAGAAGAACTGGCTCAGATCTGTGAGATCACAGACAGCTTTGGACGTACAGAAGTAGTTCCGGAGCGTCTGATGGACGCAGTAAGTGCTGTAAGCGGATGTTCACCTGCATATGTTTTTATGTTCATAGAAGCAATGGCAGATGCTGCGGTAGCCCAGGGAATGCCAAGAAAACAGGCTTATCAGTTTGCTGCACAGGCTTTACTTGGAAGCGCAAAAATGGTACTGGAAACAGGCATGCATCCGGGAGAACTGAAGGATATGGTATGTTCACCGGCCGGAAGTACCATCGAGGGAGTAAGAATCCTGGAACAGAAGGGATTCAGAAGTGCTGTCTTTGAAGCTCTGAATGGAGCTGCTGAAAAAGGTAAAAAGATGTAATCTCAGTAACTCTAAGGCTCTGAAAATCCGCTAAAACCATAAAAAATCCGCTCAAACTCGCCGCAAAGCGGCTCAGACAGTGAGCGGATTTTTTATAACGCGAATTTCCAGAACCTAAGAGTTACTACAATTCCTGCAAATACATATTAACAGAACAATATTTCGGAGCTGTTTTATTTTATTATAAATTTCCCTGACTCAGACGACTGTTATGATATTTACCGGAGTTCGTAACATCTTCGCCAAACCATACGGGTGGATTATAACTGAGCGCCTGTTCTTCAGAAGAAAATTCTACTTCTGCGAGATAGAGTCCTTCATAAGGAGCATCAAATACATCCAGTTCAATGGTGAGTCCATCTTTTTCCGGGATAAGATAGCGGGTTTTGGAAATGAGGATTCCGTCAGCTTTTGGACGCATATGTTCATAGGATTCTTTGGTAAGTGGAAGATTATATTCCTCGCGGGTCATAAGACCTTTGGATTTATAGGTAAGATAGTAGTTATCATCCTCTTTGCGGATACGGACTACCGGTGCGGTGGATAAGTAACCCTGTTCCAGTCTGTGATGTGGATAAGAATTAAGATCTGCAGGCAGATTTTCTTTGGATATTAAAAATTTACGTTCGATTTCCATTTAAATTTCCTCCATAGAGTTAAAATGTGTCAATCCTTTAGTTTGTGCTATAATGATAATAGCATAGATGAAAAATAATGAAAACGCATATTTTACTTAAATCAAACGGTGATATCGTTACTGTTCACTCCGTTCTCAGTAACGTAGCCAAAATTCATTCCAGATTGCCTGCGGCAATGGAATTTTGGCTTGTATGTCTCGGGATAGTGGTGTGTGAACAGTAACATGATATCTGCTTAATGTAAAATAGATAAAAATGTTGTGAGGAATAAAGAAGAAAGTAGGAAACAGCATGGGACAAGAGGAAAAATATATGGATGAATACATAAAAGAAATATCAGAAAAAATTGAAGATAAAAAAGAATATTATGCCGAAATCAGCGATAAAATCTGGAAGTTTGCAGAGCCCAGATTTCAGGAATATAAATCTTCTGAATTACTTCAGCAGTCATTAAAGAAAGAGGGATTTTCCATAAAATCAAATCTGGCAGGAGAGGAAACAGCATTTATTGCAGAATACGGTTCCGGAAAACCGGTTATAGGATTTCTTGGCGAATTTGATGCCCTGCCGGGACTTTCGCAGAAAGCAGATACTACCGAGAGAATCCCGGAAGAAAAAACATCAGATTCAAAATATGAAAGCGTGCAGGAAAGAGAAAGGAAACAAAATCCAGATTCAGGACATACTGATAATTGTGGTCATGGCTGCGGTCATCAGCTTATCGGAACAGGCACCCTTGCTTCCGTCATCGCATTAAAAGACTTCATGAAAGAACACAACCTGAAAGGAACAATCCGCTACTACGGCTGCCCAGCCGAAGAAAACGCAGGCGGCAAAGCGTTTCTCGTACGCGACGGCTATTTCGATGACTGTGACCTCGCCCTCTGCTGGCACCCGGAGCAGGGACGACGCGCATGCTACGGAAGCACCAAAGCAAACTTCAGAGTCTTCTTCACATTCTACGGAACCCCGGCACACGCCTCCATGTGCCCGGAATTAGGCCGTTCCGCACTGGATGCAGTAGAATTAATGGACGTAGGCGTAAACTACATGCGTGAACACATGATAGACGAAGCCAGAATCCACTATGCCATCACCGACACAGGCGGAGATGCCCCAAACGTAGTCCAGTCCAGAGCCCAGGTACTCTACGCCATCCGCGCCCCGAAGATCACTCAGGTAAAAGAACTCTACAACCGCGTATGTAATATAGCCAAAGGCGCCGCCCTCATGACCGAAACTACCGTAGAAATCCGTCAGGTGGCTGCCTATTCCAATTTAATCTCCAGTAAAATCCTTGCAGACCATATGAACACCTACCTGGAAAAACTTGGCCCGATTCCATATACAGAGCAGGAATATGCCTACGCACAAAAATTCCAGCAGTCCCTCTCGGATCAGGATAAAAACCAACTCCCTACAATCGCCCGGGACTACTTTGGATCAAACGCCGCCGAAGCCATGAAAAAACCAATCTTCCAGCCAATAGCCAGCCAAAACCTGTACAGCGACCTCAAATACTCCACCGATGTAGGCGATGTAAGCTGGATTGTCCCAACCGTCCACCTCAACATCCCCACATTCGCCGCAGGAACCGCCCTCCACTCCTGGCAGGCAGTAGCCCAGGGCAAATCCTCAATCGCTCACAAAGGAATGCTCTACGCCGCCAAAATCATGTCCCTCACAGCTCTGGATTTTTTACAAAATCCAGAACTGGCAAATCAAGCCAGAAAAGAACTGACAGAAACATTAGACGGAGAAACATATCCCAATCCATTGCCGAAAGACTTGAAACCAGAGCTATGGTAAAAATAACATTTTGCCAGTTCCCAGCGCGAAGCCATCTGTCTCCTGGGGTGAATTTGACGAGTCTTAGTAACTCTTAGGTTTGGGAAATCTGCGTTATGGAAAAGAATCGCAACGTGTCTGAGCGAAGTTTGCAACGGAGCGAGTTTTGCATTCTTTTTCATGTTTTTAGCAGATTTACCAAACCTTAGAGTTACTTAGGCTCACGAAACTGAACCCCAGGAGACAGATGGCTTCGCGCGTCCCTACCCAATCCAAACAAACATTGTAACTATCCATAAAAAATGCTATAATCCATTTCAGAAAAACAAGATAAAAATCTTAAAAAATACAACAATCAGGAGGCACAAAAAAATGAGTAAAAAAGTATACATCTTCCTCGCCGACGGATTCGAAGACATTGAAGGCTTAACCGTAGTAGACCTTCTTCGCCGCGCCGGAATCGACATCAAAACCATATCTATCAAAGAAACCACCCGGATCCAGACATCCCACGGCATCACCATGCTCACCGACGCCATATTCGCTGAAACCGACTTCGCCGACGCCGACATGCTCGTTCTTCCTGGAGGAATGCCGGGAACAAAATACCTTGCCGGTTACAAACCACTCATCGACCTCCTGACAGACTTCAACAATAAAGGCAAAAAAATCGCAGCCATCTGCGCAGCTCCAAGCGTATTTTCCGGACTGGGATTCCTCAAAGGTCGCAAAGCAACTTCCTATCCGTCATTCATGGAAGTTCTCTCCAAAGATGGCGCAGTAACAAGTGAAGACAGCGTAGTAGTAGACGGAAACATAACCACCAGCCGCGGCCTGGGAACAGCTGTAGACTTCGCACTCTCCCTGATTTCACAGCTCGAAAATGAAGAAAAAGCAAAAGAAATCGCAGAATCTGTAGTTTACACACGTTAAAACATCCCAAAACCCTTATTTTTATGCGAAAAAACACTAGCACTTTTGGATTTTTTGTGCTATACTGCTACAATGACTGTAAATATATAATTGAGTTATAAACAGACTTCTTGCGTTACTGACACAGAGTGAACAGTAACTCTCCCGCTTCTGCAATGGTGGGAGCGGAGCTCAGACTTGAATATATAGAAATAGGTAAAAACTGTGAATGATATAACGCAGCTGAAAAACCAGTCGCAAAATATAACCTGAATTTAAGGAGGAACATTGTAACATGAGTTTACAGGTGGAAAAAATGGAAAAAAACATGGCTAAACTTACTATCGAAGTTGCCGCTGAAGATTTAGAAAAAGCAATGCAGAATGCATACCAGAAAGCAAAAGGAAGAATTTCCATCCCTGGATTCCGTAAAGGAAAAGCTCCAAGAAAAATGATCGAGCAGATGTATGGCAAAGGAGTATTCCTTGAAGATGCTGTTAACGCTCTGATTCCGGAACACTACAGCAAAGCATTAGCTGAATGCGAACTTGAGATCGTTTCCCAGCCGACAATCGACATCACACAGGCTGAGCCTGGAAAAGCATTCATCTTCACAGCAGAAGTTGCTGTTAAACCGGAAGTTACATTAGGTGATTACAAAGGTGTAGAAGTACCGAAAACTGAAATCACAGTAACAGACGAAGACGTAGAAGCTGAACTCAAGAAAGAGCAGGAGAAAAACTCCAGAACAATCAGCGTAGAAGACCGCGCAGCTCAGTTAAATGATATCGTAACAATCGACTTCGAAGGATCTGTAGACGGAGTACCTTTCGATGGCGGACAGGCTACAGAGTATCCTCTGACACTTGGTTCCAACACATTTATCCCGGGATTCGAGGAACAGCTTGTTGGTGCTAAAGTTGGCGATGATGTAGACGTAAAAGTTACATTCCCTGAAGAATATCAGGCAAAAGAACTTGCAGGTAAAGAAGCAATCTTCAAATGCGCAGTTAAGAAGATCGAAGCAAAAGAACTTCCTGAACTGGATGATGATTTTGCAAAAGATGTCTCTGAATTCGATACACTTGCAGAGTACAAAGAGCATGTAAAAACAAATCTTGAAGATAAGAAAGCAGACGAAGCAAAACGTGCAAAAGAAGATGCAGCAGTAGATAAAGCAATCGAAAATGCACAGATGGATATTCCGGAAGCTATGCTTATGACACAGTGCCGTCAGATGCTTGATGATTTCAGCAGAAGAATGCAGTCCCAGGGATTATCCATGGATCAGTACTTCCAGTTCACTGGCATGACAGCTGACAAGATGATGGAAGACATGAAACCACAGGCATTAAAGAGAATCCAGACAAGACTGGTTCTTGAGAAAGTAGCAGAAGTTGAGAACATTCAGCCAACAGAGGAAGAAGTAAATGAAGAGATCTCCAAGATGGCTGAAGCATACAAAATGGAAGCTGACAAGTTAAAAGAATTACTTGGAGAGCGTGAACTTGAGCAGATGAAGAAAGACATGGCTGTACAGAAAGCAGTTACTGTTATCGCTGACGCTGCTAAGGAAGTTTAATTTTAAAGTAATCGAATTTTAAGAACCGGAAAGAGACAGGCTCAGATGTCTGCCTCTTTCGGAAAAAAGTCAGCCGCGTAAATGGAGGCGTTTATATGAGTTTAGTACCTTATGTCATTGAACAGACAAGCAGGGGAGAGAGAAGCTATGATATCTATTCAAGGCTTCTGAAGGACAGAATCATTTTTCTTGGTGAGGAAGTAAATGATGTGAGTGCAGGACTGATCGTATCACAGCTTCTTTTCCTGGAAGCAGAAGATCCTGGTAAAGATATTCAGCTGTATATCAACAGCCCGGGCGGTTCCGTAACAGCCGGCATGGCGATCTATGATACCATGCAGTATATTAAATGCGATGTTTCTACCATTTGTCTTGGAATGGCTGCCAGCATGGGTGCCTTTCTTCTGGCAGGCGGTGCAAAAGGAAAGAGATTTGCTCTTCCGCATTCCACTATCATGATCCATCAGCCATCCGGCGGTGCGCAGGGGCAGGCAACAGAGATCCAGATCGTGGCAGATCATATCGCACAGACAAAGAGAACTTTAAATGAGTTATTGGCTGCAAATACCGGTCAGCCGATAGAAGTTGTTGAGCGTGATACAGACCGGGACAACTATATGACTGCTGAAGAAGCAAAGGCATATGGACTGATTGACGGTGTAGTCATGCATAAATAATGCGAAAGATAAGACTCCTGTGAATCGTCACAGGAGTCTTATTAGTTAGTATAGAGAAAGGACAGACATAAATTCATGGCAGAAAAAATGAGAGAAGGAAAAGTAAGATGCTCCTTTTGCCAGAAGACAGAAGATCAGGTAAGAAAACTGATCGCAGGTCCGGATGGCAAAGTATTTATATGTGATGAGTGCATTGGCATCTGCTCAGAGATCATGGAGGAAGAATTAAATCCTTATGATGACGAGGTTTTGAATTCTGATATTAATCTGTTAAAACCGGAAGAGATCCATGCAGTTCTGGATGATTATGTAATTGGTCAGGATGCAGCAAAAAAGGCTCTTTCCGTTGCTGTTTATAATCACTATAAAAGAATCCTTGCATCAAAAAATTCTGATGTAGAGCTTCAGAAGAGTAATATTCTGATGCTTGGACCTACAGGTTCAGGTAAAACTCTGCTGGCTCAGACACTTGCCAGACTTCTGAATGTACCGTTTGCTATTGCAGATGCTACCACACTGACAGAAGCCGGATATGTAGGAGAGGATGTTGAGAATATTCTTCTCAAGATCATTCAGGCAGCAGATTATGATATTGAACGTGCACAGTACGGAATTATCTATATTGATGAGATTGATAAGATCACAAGAAAATCTGAGAATCCATCCATAACCCGCGATGTTTCCGGTGAAGGCGTACAGCAGGCACTTCTGAAGATTCTGGAAGGTACAGTGGCAAGTGTTCCGCCTCAGGGTGGCCGCAAGCATCCTCATCAGGAGTTTCTTCAGATTGATACAACAAATATTCTGTTTATCTGCGGCGGTGCTTTTGACGGAATCGAGAAGATTATCGAGTCCAGACAGGATACCAAGTCCATCGGTTTCGGTGCAGAGGTTTCTGTTAAGGAAGACAGAAATGTGGGTGAGATCCTGAAGGATGTAATGCCGGAAGACTTTATCAAATTCGGCCTGATTCCTGAGTTTATCGGTCGTGTGCCGGTAGTTGTAACTCTGGATGCGCTGGATGAGAATGCGCTGATCAGTATTCTGAAAGAGCCGAAGAACTCACTTACCAAACAGTATCACAGATTATTTGAACTGGATGGTGTTGAACTTGATTTTGAAGATGATGCACTTGAACTGGTCGCAAAGAAATCTCTGGAACGTAAGACAGGAGCCAGAGGTTTGCGTGCGATCATGGAAGGTTCACTGATGGATCTGATGTATAAGATTCCGTCAGATGACACGATTCGCAAGTGTACAATTACCAAAGATGTAGTAGATGGCACCGGTGAGCCGGAGATCGTCCGCGGAGAAACTCCTGCACAGGCGAAGACAGCCGGAAGCAGAAGAACGTCCCGGACACACAAGAAGGATAAACCGGAAACAGCCTGATGAAAGGGACTGAACAATAAATGACAAATCAGAATATAGTGCTGCCTGCGATCGCTCTCAGGGGGACTACCATCCTTCCCGGGATGATCGTTCATTTTGATGTGAGCAGGGAGCGTTCTGTCAAGGCGATTGAAGCTGCCATGCTTCATGACCAGAAGATTTTTCTGGTTACTCAGATTGATCCTGAGGTGGAATCACCGGATCTGGCAGGTGTATATCATGTAGGAACCATTGCCTATATCAAACAGGTTGTGAAACTTCCGCAGAACCTTTTGCGGGTACTTGTAGAGGGAACGGGAAGAGCTACACTTGTGAAATTTGAGCAGGAGTTTCCGTTTATCAGAAGTGAGATCACACCTGTTGATGAAGAAGAAATGCAGATGCCGGAACCAGTGATGGAAGCCATGCACAGAAGCCTTAAGGAATTATTCCACAGATACTGCATGGAAAATGGAAAAGTCAGCAAAGAGCTGGTAGCACAGATTTTAAATATAGATAATGTTGAGGAACTGGTTGAGCAGATTGCTGTAAATATTCCTTTATCTTATCAGAATAAGCAGAAGATTCTGGAGGCACTTACACTGGAGGAACGTTATGAAGTTCTGGGTGCAATCCTTGGAAATGAGATTGAGATCATGCAGATTGGCAGAGATCTCCAGAAAAAAGTGAAGGCCAGAATTGATAAGAATCAGAGAGAATATATTCTCAGAGAGCAGCTGAAACTGATACGTGAGGAACTGGGTGAGGATAATACTGCGGATGACGCAGAGGAGTTTAAGAAGAAACTCCAGGAACTTCAGGCCGGCGATGAGGTAAAAGAGAAGATCAGCAAAGAAATCGAGAGATTTAAGAATACCAACAGCAATGTATCCGAGAATGCAGTACTGCGTGGTTATATTGAGACCATGCTGGCACTTCCGTGGGAGAAGAAATCCACAGATTCTGATGATCTGAAAGAAGCATGGAAAGTACTTCAGGAAGGTCATTACGGTCTGAAAGATGTGAAGGAGCGTGTGATGGAGTTCCTTTCCGTCCGCAAACTGACACATAAGGGAAAAAGTCCGATCCTTTGTCTGGTAGGACCTCCCGGAACAGGTAAAACCTCCATTGCCCGATCGATTGCAGAAGCAATGCATAAGAAATATGTACGTATCTGTCTGGGCGGTGTGAGAGATGAGGCTGAGATCCGGGGCCACAGAAAGACTTATGTAGGAGCAATGCCGGGAAGGATCACTGCAGCATTACAGCAGGCAGGAGTGAGCAATCCTCTGATGCTTCTGGATGAGATTGACAAGACCAGCAGTGATTATAAAGGAGATACTTCTGCGGCACTTCTTGAGGTGCTTGATCCGGAGCAGAACAGCAGATTTATGGATCATTATATAGAGGTTCCACAGGATCTTTCAGAAGTACTGTTTATTGCAACTGCAAACGATGTTCAGGGCATTCCGAGACCACTTCTTGACCGTATGGAACTGATCGAGATCGCAGGTTATACTGAGAATGAGAAGGAACATATTGCAAAGGAGCATCTGATTCCGAAGCAGATGGAAGAGAACGGTATCGAGAAAGGTAAACTGACAATCCAGTCAGCGGCTCTTAAGAAGATCATCAACAATTATACAAAAGAAGCCGGAGTTCGAAACCTGGAGAGAACCATAGGACAGATATGCAGAAAAACTGCACGTCTGATCATGGAAGAAGATAAAAAGAAAGTTACAGTGACTTCAAAGAATCTGTCAGATTTTCTTGGAAAAGAGCATTTTAACTATCTTATGGCAAATAAGAAAGATGAGATTGGTATTTCCCGCGGGCTTGCCTGGACACAGGTGGGCGGTGATACACTGCAGATTGAAGTCAATGTAATGCCCGGCAAGGGTGAGCTGATGCTTACCGGACAGTTGGGAGATGTTATGAAAGAGTCTGCACAGGCAGGTATTACTTACATTCGTTCCATTGCTTCTGACTATAAAGTTGAGCCGGAATTTTTCCAGGAAAATGATATTCATGTGCATATTCCGGAAGGGGCAGTACCAAAAGACGGACCATCCGCAGGTATTACCATGGCAACTGCAATCCTTTCCGCAATTATTAAGAAGCCGGTAAGGGCAGACCTTGCAATGACCGGTGAGATCACACTGAGAGGAAGAGTTCTTCCGATCGGCGGTTTGAAAGAAAAACTTCTTGCGGCAAAATATGCTAAGATCAAAGAGGTGTTAGTGCCGGCAGAAAACAAACCGGATATTCAGGAATTAGATAAGGAAATCACAGACGGACTTACCATTACCTTTGTAAGTTCGATGAAGGAAGTGCTTAATAAGGCACTGGTATAAAATAAATGGTCAGTCAGTAAAGATTGACCATTTGTTGTGAAAAAAGAGAGGAAATCAATGGTTATTAAGAATGTATCATTAGATATCGTATGCGGCATTACCAGCAAACTCCCGGACACCAACAGACCGGAGGTTGCATTTGCAGGAAAATCAAATGTGGGAAAATCATCGCTGATCAACGGGCTGATGAACCGGAAATCTCTTGCCAGAACAAGTGCACAGCCGGGAAAAACACAGACCATTAACTTTTATAATATCAATGAAGCCATGTATCTGGTAGACCTTCCTGGTTACGGATACGCAAAGGTTTCACAGTCTGAGAAGGAAAAATGGGGCAAGATGATCGAAAGATATCTTCATACATCCAAAAACCTGAAGGCGGTTTTCCTTCTTATTGATATCCGTCATGATCCGTCTGCAAATGACAAGATGATGTATGACTGGATTCTGAACAATGGCTATGAGCCGATCATTATTGCAACGAAGCTTGACAAGCTCAAACGAAGCCAGGTTCAGAAAAATATCAAAGCAATCAAAGAAGGGCTGAAGCTGAGCAAAGATGGCATTATTATTCCTTTCTCTGCTGAGACGAAGCAGGGAAGAGATGAGATCTGGGCTCTGATTGACGAGTTGACCGGACTGGCAGCTACTGAAGAAGCCTGAAAAAATAAATATTCGCTGTTTACTGACGGGATTCTTTTCCTGTGAAAATAAGCAGCAGACAGACAAAATACGAGGACAAAAAATATTATGGGAATTATCAAGGCATTCAAGCTGGGATTTGACTATCTCAAGTATGATGAAGATGGTAACGTGCAGGATACGCAGCGTGCTGTCAATGATGTAAACCTGGACATTGAAGCCGGACAATTCGTGGCTGTTCTGGGACATAATGGTTCCGGAAAATCTACTCTTGCAAAGCACCTGAATGCGTTGTTGCTTCCGACGGAAGGAACTTTGTGGGTAGATGGGATTGACACGTCTAAAGAGCCGGAATTATGGAAAGTCCGACAGAAAGCGGGCATGGTTTTTCAGAATCCTGACAATCAGATCATAGGAACTGTAGTAGAAGAAGACGTAGGGTTCGGACCGGAGAATATGGGTGTGCCCACAGAGAAAATCTGGGAGCGTGTAGATGAGAGCCTGAAAAAAACAGGAATGATATCCTATCGTTATCATTCTCCGAATAAACTTT
The DNA here is from genome assembly GCF_020553185.1 of Blautia sp. MSK18_10. NCBI lineage: Bacteria > Bacillati > Bacillota > Clostridia > Lachnospirales > Lachnospiraceae > Blautia > Blautia sp. MSK18_10. The sequence continues at coordinate 30,344 of NZ_JAJCGT010000019.1, forward strand.
CCGGTGGACAGAAGCAGAGAGTTGCAATTGCCGGTGTCATGGCAATGCGTCCGAAATGCATTATTCTGGATGAACCAACTGCAATGCTGGATCCTAACGGACGAAAGGAAGTTCTGGAGGCAGTCAGTGACCTTAACAGACAGGAAGGAGTGACAGTCATTCTGATCACCCATTATATGGAAGAAGTTGTTCATGCGGACAAGGTATACGTTATGGATAACGGAGAAGTGGTGATGCAGGGAACACCCAGAGAGATTTTCTCACAGGTGGAAACTCTGAAAGAATACAGACTGGATGTGCCACAGGTAACACTTCTGGCACACGAACTTCATAAAGCCGGAGTGGATGTTCCGGAGGGAATACTGACTACAGAGGAGCTGGTGAATGCCTTATGTCAATAGAATTAAAAAATGTAACTTATACCTACAGTCCGGGAACTGCCTATGAGATCCATGCGCTGAAAGATATCAATCTTTCTATTCCGGACGGACAGTTTATCGGAATTATCGGACATACAGGAAGTGGAAAATCTACACTGATCCAGCATTTCAATGCTCTGATCCGTCCGACTTCCGGTACGATCACTTATAATGGAGAGGATATCTGGGGAGAGAAATATGATCGTCGTGCCCTGCGAAGCGAGGTTGGTCTTGTATTTCAGTATCCGGAGCATCAGCTCTTTGAGAATGATGTGCTTTCTGATGTATGCTTTGGTCCCATGAATCAGGGATTATCCAGGGAAGAGGCAGAAGTAGAAGCAAAGAAAGCGCTGCAGCACGTAGGTTTCAAGGAGAAAAATTTCAGTAAATCCCCTTTTGAGCTTTCCGGCGGACAGAAGAAAAGAGTTGCTATTGCCGGTGTACTGGCAATGAATCCGAAAATTCTTATTCTGGATGAGCCAACTGCAGGTCTGGATCCGAAAGGACGAGATGATATCCTTGACCAGATCGCAGAGCTTCATAAAGTAAGAGGGATTACTATTATCCTTGTATCCCACAGCATGGAGGATATTGCAAAATATGCGGAGAGACTGATCGTAGTCAATGACGGAGAAATCGCATATGACGATGCTCCCAAAGCAGTATTTGCTCATTACAGAGAGCTGGAAGCCATGGGACTTGCAGCACCGCAGATTACTTATATCATGCATGCGTTGAAGGAAAAAGGCCTGGATGTAGATGTAACTGCTACAACGGTGGATGAGGCAAAAGAGAATATCCTTGCAGTTTTAAGAAAATGTAATCCCGGGAAGTTGTCCGGTGACAGACAATCTGTTTCAGACAGTCAGTCGAAAAAAGAAAATGCCAAAGCAGAAACCTTAATTAGTGAGATGGAAGCTGATCTGACTAAGGATGGGACGAAAGAGTCTCATTCAGATGTGCCTGATGAAGATTTAAGCATTCAGAAGGAAACAATGGATAAAAAGTCTGCAGAACAAGAAGAGAATGAGGGAGGGCAGGAAGTATGATCCGAGACATTACAATAGGACAGTATTATCCTGCAGATTCCGTTCTGCACAAAATGGATCCGAGAGCAAAGCTGGTGGGTACGCTGGTGTTCATCATCTCTGTCTTTGTATTCCATACATTTCCGGGATATGCAGTGGCAACTATATTTCTGGCAGCGATGATCATTCTTTCCAAAGTTCCTGTGAAATTTATGTTCAAGGGACTGAAGGCAATCGTGATGCTTCTTATGATCACAGTGGTATTTAATATATTTCTGACACCCGGAAAGGTTCTCTGGCAGTGGGGAATCCTGCATGTGACAGAGGAGGGCCTGAAGCTGGCCGGAAGAATGGCCATCCGCCTGACGTATCTGGTGATCGGTTCTTCTCTTATGACGCTGACTACCACACCCAATCAACTTACAGATGGTCTGGAACGACTTCTCAGGCCGTTAAATAAACTTCATGTGCCAATCCACGAGATTGCCATGATGATGTCTATTGCGCTGCGTTTTATCCCAATCCTTATGGAGGAAACCGATAAGATCATGAAAGCACAGATTGCACGTGGCGCAGATTTTGAAACCGGAAATATAATTCAGAAGGCAAAAAATATGATTCCGCTTCTGGTTCCGCTGTTTATTTCTGCGTTCAGAAGAGCAAATGATCTGGCCATGGCCATGGAAGCAAGGTGCTATCATGGAGGGGATAACAGAACCCAGATGAAGCCATTGCGTTATGAGTCCAGAGACTACATTTCCTATGTGGTGATGTGGGCTTATCTGGGAATCGCCATTGTTTTCAGAATTGTGGGAATCTGAGAAAGTACTGATATAATTTATAAAGATATTTTATATGCTGTAATCCGGTAGGAAAGGATTACAGCATATTGTTTATTTTGTTATAACAAAAGTTTTCAATTTTTATGGAGGAAAACAGATGAAAAGAATTGGTCTTGTAGTTGCATATGACGGCACCAACTACTGTGGCTGGCAGACACAGCCAAACGGGATTACCGTGCAGGGGGTTTTAAATGAAACACTGTCCGAGCTTCTTGGCGAGAAGATAGAAACGATCGGTGCAAGCCGTACAGACGCAGGGGTTCATGCCATGGGAAATGTGGCAGTATTTGACACCAACACACGCATTCCCGGAGAAAAGATTTCCTATGCACTGAACCAGCGTCTTCCGGAAGATATCCGCATTCAGCTCTCAGAAGAAGTAGAACCGGATTTCCATCCCCGTTACTGCGACAGTGAGAAAACATACGAATACCGCATCCTGAATCGCAAATTCCCGGTTCCGACAGAGCGCTTATACACCTATTTCTACCACTACAAACTGGATGTAGATAAGATGAAAGCAGCAACCTCATACCTGATTGGACAGCATGATTTTGCTTCTTTCTGCGGTGCAAAAGCGCAGGTAAAAACAACTATCCGTACAGTGACGGGAATTGATGTATGGCGTGACGGAGATATCGTAACCATACGTGTAACAGGAACAGGATTCCTCTACAACATGGTACGAATCATCTCCGGAACTCTGATTGAAGTAGGAAACGGACAGTATCCGCCTGAGAGAGTAAAGACAATTCTGGAAGCCTGCAACCGTGAAATGGCAGGTCCGACTGCACCGGCGCAGGGACTGACACTGATGGGGATTGAATTTTTTGATTGATAGTCAGGAGGAGAAAATCATCCGTTTCGATAATTGCCGGTGGGATAACTGATCAACAGTTTTTTTTGATGAAAAACAAAAAACGGGGGAGTAACGAAAAAAGTTGAAAAAACGACACAAAACCTATTGACAGAACAGAACCCTTATAATATAATAACCAAATGTGACGTAGTGCGAGATGCTTAAGCCAAATAGCCCAGGCGAAAGTATTTATCAGCGGTTTCGGACATTTCCGCATTTTTAGCACCGGCGTTTCCAATAACTTATATTCGCGGGAAATTCCGCGGTTAATTAAACTATCGTTGATAAATAACAGGAGGTAAAACCATGCAGACTTATATGGCTAATCCAGATAAAATCGAAAGAAAATGGTATGTAGTTGACGCTGATGGATGTACTCTTGGCCGTCTGGCATCCGGAGTAGCAAGCGTTTTAAGAGGAAAAAATAAACCACAGTTTACACCACACGTAGACACAGGTGATTATGTAATCATCGTAAACGCTGACAAGATCAAAGTTACAGGTAAGAAATTAGAGCAGAAAATCTACTACAATCACTCCGATTATGTAGGTGGAATGAGAGAAACCACATTAAAAGAAATGTTAGCAAAGAAACCTGAGAGAGTTATCGAGCTCGCAGTTAAAGGTATGCTTCCAAAAGGACCTTTAGGAAGAAGCATGTACACAAAACTTTTCGTATATGCAGGACCGGAACACAAACATGAAGCTCAGAAACCAGAAGCTTTAACATTTTAATTAGGAGGTAGAAAACATTGGCTAGCGCAAAATTCTACGGAACAGGAAGAAGAAAAAAATCAATCGCAAGAGTTTATCTTGTACCTGGAACCGGTAAGATCACAATCAATAAAAGAGATATCGATGAATATTTTGGATTAGATACACTGAAAGTTATCGTTCGTCAGCCTTTAGCTGCAACAGAAACAGAAGGCAAATTTGACGTATTAGTTAACGTTCATGGCGGTGGATACACAGGACAGGCTGGTGCCATCAGACATGGTGTTGCAAGAGCCCTTCTTCAGGCAGACAACGACTACAGACCAGTTCTGAAAGCTGCTGGATTCTTAACTCGTGACCCACGTATGAAAGAACGTAAGAAGTACGGTCTCAAAGCAGCTCGTCGCGCTCCGCAGTTCAGCAAGCGATAATCGACTGCTCAGACTATATCAAAATGGTTCAAACACCCCGGAAAATCAAGGTTTTCCGGGGTTTTCTTATACCTAAACGGGCTGATATAGTTTGACTTGATTTGACCAAACGAGAGCAGTTTTCACCCAATTTTTAGTGGTTAAATATAGGAGGTTATGGCATTTTTGATTAGCCCGATGGGATTGCCGCTGGCTGCAATCTGGCTGTTGGGCAAGGTGCAGAGTTTGAAATTTGCGATCCAGGATTGGGCGTATGGGTAAATGATGTGAATATAATTTGGAATGAAAAGAAGCAGGACAATGGGAGATGAGACCCAATACCCTGCTTCTCTGTTTATTCGGAACGAACTGTAATATATTTTTGATTGCGACTTTTAGGTTTATCGGGAATAGTCATTTCTAATTGCCCGGATTCTAAAAGCGGATTGATATGCTTCAAAGTGAAGTTTCTTAAATCTTTGAAGCCGCAAAATACTGCAAGCTCTTTCTTGGATTTTGGTGTTGTGCAAAAAGCCAAAATCTGTTTGGACATCGTTGATAGTTCAATATCTTGGTGGGTAACTTGGTGGGTATCACCCTCTAAGTTGTAGTTTACATTTTTCAAAATAACTCTGAAATCTGTCGCTGTTGAGGAAAATTCGGGCTTATATGCCTCTGTGTATCCAGGCAGCTTTTCAGTTTCACTGACGATTTTGCGCAGACCACTTCCACGGCGTTCCATGTACTTCATGCGGTGGAACAGGTCAGCAATCACAGGGTTTCGTCGCATGGAACGGATACCGCGCAGCCACAGAATGAAATTCTGTGTTCAAAGGGGCTTGGGGGCGCTGCCCTCAACAGGCAAGCGGAGAGGAAAATCACGGAGGGATTTTCTTCTCTGCGGGCCTGTGTGTATTAACACAGGCATTGCTTGCCTCTTTTCTCCGAAATTGAAAAGAACCAGTGAGAGAATCGTTAAATTTCACTAACTGGCTCAATTCGTTTCAAATTTTTCGGACAACTCTGTCAGTTCTTTCACCGTTTCCTGGGTGTGATGCAGCAGGGTGTCACGCATTTCTGGCGGACAGCTGGAATAAAGCATTTTCATCTGATTGACACCCTCATCCTCCAGAGAAACATCTGGATTTATAAGTGTATCTAAAGAGATGTGCAGGACCTTTGCCAATGCTCTTAAAATTAAATAAGAAGGATTCATTTTCCCCTTTTCGATATTGGCGATTTGCTTTACAGAAACATGGCTCAGATCCGCAAGCTCCTGTTGTGTCAGTTCTTTATTCTTTCGGGCTTCCCGCATTTTTGCCCTAAAGCAGTTAAATCATCAATCGGCATAATCGTTCACCTTAATAATATTGTATCGTTCCGGTTTATGTGATGGAATGACCTTATTATGCCTGAAAAACTGTACGATTATGCCGATTTTATAAAGCTGCGATTGGTGATAAGCTTGTATTGTTCGAGGCAAAGAACTATAATGTACGCTGTGGAGGTGCAGAATGGATTATATGACACTAAAAGAGGCCGCCGAAAAATGGGGCGTGACACCTCGTAGAGTAAATTACTATTGTGCCGCCGGGCGCATATCTGGAGCTGTAAAGATGGCAACTATCTGGCTAATTCCAAAGGATGCGGAAAAGCCGATTGATGGTCGAACAAAACAAGGAAAGGTAAAAAAGTATGAGTAATATATTACTTCTTGAAGATGATCTAAGCCTGATTAACGGGCTTTCTTTTGCTTTCAAAAAGCAGGGATTTGAATTAAATATCGCCAGAACGCTCAAAGAAGCGGAGGAATTGTGGACAGACGGAAAATACGATTTGTTGGTGTTGGACGTATCTCTGCCAGATGGGTCTGGCTTTGAATTTTGCAAAAGAGTTCGACTTAAATCAAAGGTGCCAATTATTTTTCTGACGGCTTCGGATGAGGAAACAAGTATTATTATGGGGCTGGATATTGGAGGTGATGACTATATCACAAAACCGTTCAAACTGGGGGTTCTCGTTTCAAGGATTAACGCCTTACTTCGACGTGCAAATTCTTTTCAAGCAGCAGATACAGAATTGCAGTCGAATGGCATCAAAGTTCTTTTGCTGCAAGGACAGGTTTTCAAAAATGGGGAGCTGTTGGATTTGACTGCCGCGGAATACAAGCTACTGTGCTTGTTTATGAGAAACCCAAGCATGGTGCTGACAAAGGGACAAATTTTAGATAAGCTATGGGATTGCGACGGGAATTATATCGACAGTAGTACCCTTACGGTCTATATGCGTCGGCTTCGTATGAAGATCGAGGATAATCCAAGTGAACCACAAATGCTCCTGACTGTTCGAGGTATGGGATATAAATGGAATATTATCGGGTGAGGTGCAGAATGAAGATACTGGCAAATAAAGAAATCAAAAATCTATTTCTTTCGCTTTCACTGGTTTTGGGGGTTACATTTCTCTTAGCCGAGGTTTTTCTATGGCTGTCATATCGTCGGCTTTCTCTGTTATTGCTAATCCTTTTTCTATTGGCTGGCGGTGCTGTATGGGCAGTCTGCTTTGTATATTTTAATCGGCAAAATCAGATCATGGAGCAGGCGATATTACAAATCAATGCGTATCTTGATGGTGATTGCAATGCCCGTATTGAATGTGACAATGAGGGCGAATTGTACCGACTGTTTCATTCCATCAATTCTTTAGCGGCAGTGTTAAATGCCCATGCAGATAACGAGTTACGAGAGAAAGAGTTTTTGAAAAATACAATCTCCGACATTTCACACCAACTGAAAACACCGCTGGCAGCACTCAATATTTATAACGGACTCCTTCAAGACGAGGATATAGAAGTGTCCTCCGTGAAAGAATTTGCGTGTTTGTCTGAGCAGGAACTTGACCGTATCGAAACACTGGTGCAAAGTCTGCTCAAGATTACAAGATTGGATGCCGGAGCCATTGTCTTGGAAAAGAACGCAGAAAATGTTGCAGATATGATGCGGGATATTGAACTGCATTTTGCATATAGAGCCAGACAGGAAAAGAAAGAAATCATTCTGTCTGGCTCGGATCATCTTTCTCTTTTTTGTGATCGTGATTGGTTGAATGAGGCAATCGACAATATTGTGAAAAATGCGTTTGACCATACAGAAAGTGGTGCAACAATTCGTGTTGCGTGGAAGGAGTTGCCGTCTGGTGTCCAAATTGTGATAACGGATAATGGATGCGGCATCCACCCAGAGGATATACATCACATCTTCAAGCGGTTTTATCGCAGTCGTTTTTCTAAGGACAAGCAAGGGATTGGACTGGGATTACCTTTGGCAAAGGCAATCGTTGAAGCACATAACGGCACCATTGAGGTTGACAGCGAATTAGGTATCGGGACAACTTTCACAATGAATTTTTTGATTCCTACAAAATTGTAGGCTGGCTGTAGGCTTACAGTAAGATTCAGGTGCTATTCTCTCACACATAGGCAGGACAAACAAAGACAGCCTGCCTATATCGCAAAATCATTCAGAAAGAGGTGTTTACACTATGAACTTATTAGAAGTCAAAAATATCAGTAAGACCTATGGCAACGGAGAAACCGCTGTCAAGGCATTAAAGGATGTCAGCTTTTCTGTTCCAAAGGGCGAGTATGTGGCAATCGTCGGGGAATCCGGTTCTGGTAAAAGTACACTGCTGAATATGATCGGTGCTTTGGACACGCCAACATCTGGCAAGGTTCTGATTGACGGCAAGGACATTTTTGCCATGAACGATCGAAAGCTGACCGTTTTCCGCCGGAGGAATATCGGCTTTATCTTTCAGGCGTTTAACCTTATCCCGGAGTTGACGGTGGAACAAAATATTATTTTTCCGCTGTTGTTGGATTATCAAAAGCCGGATAAGAGATATTTGGAGGAACTGCTGACGGTTTTGAATTTGAAAGATCGTCGTAATCATTTACCCAGTCAGCTTTCCGGCGGTCAACAGCAGAGAGTGGCGATTGGCCGCGCATTGATTACCCGTCCTTCTCTGATTCTGGCAGACGAGCCAACAGGAAATTTGGACTCACAAAACAGCAGTGAGGTCATAGCATTGCTCAAAGAAACATCGAAAAAATACGAGCAGACCATCATTATGATTACCCACAACCGCAGTATTGCGCAAACGGCAGACCGGGTATTACAGGTATCAGATGGCACTTTGACTGATTTTGGGAGGTGCCGTGAATGAAAAGCTATCTTAGTCTCATTCCCATCTCCGCAAAGGTGCGCAAGCGGCAAAATCGTATGACTGTCTTGTGTATTATCATTTCGGTGTTTCTTGTCACAGCTATTTTCAGTGTTGCTGACATGATGATACGAACAGAAAGCGATTTTATGATAAGTAACCATGGAAACTGGCACATTGCAATAAAAAATATTTCACAGAACAATGCGGATGAAATCAGTAATCGTTCAGATGTTACAGCAGTTGGTGTAGCTTCTCAATTTAATTTTGAAGGAGAACAACCGTACCGAGTCAACGAAAAACGAACTGTTTTGTATGGCACCGATGAAGTCTATATTACTCAGATTTCAAATGGAATTGTAGAAGGAACATTTCCGGCAAATGATGAGGAAGTTATGCTTACACCTAATTCTGTAACTGCTTTAGGAGTACAGCTTGGGGATAGTGTAACCTTACATACCCCTGCTGGAGATCGGACATTTACAATCTCTGGCTTTGGCACAGATGATGAAAGCTATTATAACAATCAGACTTATTTGATAGGCTCTTATCTGACACAAAGTGCATTTACTTCTGTTATGGCACAAAACGGAGTAACAAACAATGAGTTGACTTATTATGTGCAGTTTGAAAGTGCAGCGAAAGCGGCAAATGCAATAACAGAACTACAGACACAGTACCAATTATCCGATGGGAGTATTTCTGAAAATACCGGCGTTATGGGCATGGCTGGGCAAAGCAACAATACAGCGATGCAGAGTATGTACGGATTGGCAGCAATTCTATTTGTTTTAGTGTTGTTGGCAGGAATATTGATGATTTCTGGCAGTATGAATAGCATCATTGCGCAACGAACTCAATTTTTTGGAATGTTGCGTTGCATTGGTGCAAGTCGTCAACAAATTATCCGCTTTGTCCGTTTGGAGGCATTGAACTGGTGTAAAACCGCGGTACCTATTGGAGTGGTTTTTGGAACAATAATTAGTTGGATTATTTGTGCCACACTTCATTATGGAATTGGTGGAGAATTTTCTACAACGCCAGTCTTTCAGATCAGCCCTGTTGGACTTATCAGTGGTGTAGTTGTTGGAGTGGTAACAGTATTTTTAGCAGCACAATCCCCAGCAAAGCGGGCTGCTAAAGTTTCACCCATATCTGCGGTTTCTGGCAATGTAGATAATAAATCTTCTGTTAAACACGCTATCAAGTTTAGCTTAGGAAAAATTGATAATTCACTTGGCATACATCATGCGGTTGAAAAAAAGAAAAACTGGTTTCTGATGACGGCTTCCTTTGCACTGACTATTATGCTGGTTTTTTCTTTTTCTGTAATTTTAGATTTTGCAAAGCAACTTGTTCCATCGTTGAGTGTCACATCAGCCGATATAGCATTATCCAGTTATGCAAATAAAATGGATATTGAGCGCAGCCTGGTCGATGAAATCAAAAAAATAGATGGGGTTGCAAATGCTTATGGAAGTAGCTATGTAGAAAACATTCCTGCAACATCTTCAAGAGCAGGAATAGACCATATCAATATTGTTTCTTATGATGATACACTTCTAGATTACTCAAAAGGTAGTATTGCTCAGGGATCATTAGATACAGTTTACGGGAACAGTAACAAAGTGGCAACCGTATTTAATAGAAACAATTCCTTGCACATCGGTGATACCATCCAGTTTGCAGGCGAAGAAGTTGAGATTACTTGCGCTCTATCACAAGGGTTATTCGGAGATGATTTGATTATTATTTGCTCACAGGAAACATTTGACCGTATCATGGGCGATACAAAGTATGGGCTTATTGGAATTCAGTTAGATTCAAACGCTACTGAAGAAACAATAGCAGAAATTAGAAGTCTTGAAAACGATGATATTATCATTACAGATCAGCGTGAAGGCAATAAACAAAATAATGCTACATATTGGGCTGCACGAATTGTTTGTTATGGCTTCTTAGCTATTATCGGAGTTATTTCGCTGTTTAATATCGTCAATAGTATCTCTATGAGTGTATCTGCACGAATTAAGCAGTATGGTGCAATGCGAGCTGTTGGTATGGATAATAGGCAGCTTAAACGAATGATTTCTGCGGAAGCGTACACCTATGCAATTTCTGGTTTGATAGTTGGATGTGGCATTGGACTCCCGCTTAGTCGATTTTTATATAATCGTCTAATTACACATTATTTTGGAATTGAGTGGAGATTTCCTATCCTGTGGTTTGGAATTGTCGTTGCCTTTATCTTCATATCTGCTATTGTGTCTGTTTATGCTCCTGCAAAGAGAATTCGCAATATGCCAATTACTGCAACCATCAATGAATTATAGTTTCATATGTTAATCTGCCGGACGACGGCAAAAGAAAAAAAGCCGTCGTACAGCAGACATATTTTCACGCGCCTTATGAAACGGCGGCTTTGATTTCAGAGCCGCCGTTTCTTTGCGTTTGTACAAACCTATGACGACTTGCAGGGACACGGTAGCCGATTGGAGGTTATTTTGCCGTGCCCCTTTTACTTTTTCAAAGCTCACATGATCTACATCAGTTAAAAAAAGCATTGCTCCTCCTCCGGGCAAGTATAACATTGCATCGGCATTATCGTTCCATGTGATTCAGTATAATAATGGCTGTTCTTGGCGCGCCAGTTTTCCCTCATGGAAATCTGGCGTTTTTTGTTGCCATTTTTTCGGAGATGACCCGGTTGTCTGCCGGTGTCGGTCTCCGCCTCCATTCGATTCACCCGTCAATCACCCGTGAATCGAAATGGAGGTACATAATGAAGAAAATTAACCTTCGGGAACTTTATCCTGATGTTTATACAACAGACTTTTTTGTAGATGTGACAGAGGAAGTAATGGAGACTATTCGGGCAGCTGAACGTGCGGAGGCTGCGTATGAGCGAAAGATGTATCGTTATAAAGCACAGTATTCTCTGGATTGCGAGAATGGCATTGAAAATGCGGTGCTGTTGAAGCCGCAAACACCGGAGATGCTTCTGGAGGAAAAACAGTTTCAGGAGTAGGTCTATGCCGCTGTGATGAAACTGCCAGAGAAACAGGCAAAGCGAATTTATGCCCGATACTATCTGGGAATGAAGGTAAATGAAATTGCCGAAGTAGAAGGTGTAGACCCAAGCCGTGTCCGAGACAGTATCCGCCGTGGATTAAAGCAGCTTGTAAAATATTTTTGATAAAATTTCATTTGATGCGCCTGTTTTTTGCCTTTTTTGTCAGTGTTAATAAGAAGGACAAGTTTTCCTCCTTCATCAGTACATATGGCACAGTTATGAAAAGAGGTGTCCTATATTATAGGACCAGAATCAAAGACGCGAATGGTAAGCTCGTAGCTATCTACGCAAAAACACCTGAAGAACTATACAACAAAGAAACGCTTGCGTTGGAACAGATAAACTTGTATTGTTCGAGGCAAAGAACTATAATGTACTCTGTGGAGGTGCAGAATGGATTATATGACACTAAAAGAGGCCGCCGAAAAATGGGGCGTGACACCTCGTAGAGTAAATTACTATTGCGCTGCTGGGCGTATCCCCGGCGCTGTAAAGATGGCTGGTGTTTGGCTGATCCCAAAGAACGCAGAAAAGCCGATTGACGGAAGGACAAAACAAGGGAAGGGGTTGCACCATGAATAAAATCCTGATTATAGATGATGACAGAGAACTGTGCGCTTTGATTAAACGTAGCGTACAAGCAGAAAACATAGAAGCTGATTTTTGTAATACCGGAAAAGAGGGCTTACAAAAATTAAGAGAGCAGGAGTATCAGCTTGTGGTGCTGGATGTGATGATGCCTGGTATGGATGGCTTTGAAACGCTGGAAGAAATCCGCAAAGAGAACAGTCTGCCGATTTTGATGTTCACATCTAAAAATGACAGCATTTCTAAAGTACGGGGCTTACGGGCCGGAGCGGACGATTATCTTACAAAACCGTTTGATATGGATGAACTGATTGCCCGTATTGTGTCTCTTATTCGCCGCTACACTCGCTTTAATCAGCAAGCTGGAGCCATACAAAAGCTAAATTTTGACGGATTGCAGATTGACCTTGAAAATCGTTCTGTTACTACATCAAACGGCACTTTTGAACTGCCCCCAAAGGAATTTGATTTGCTCCTGTACTGTGCAAAGCATCAAGGGAAAATTTTGACCAAACAGCAGATTTATGAGGAAGTATGGGGCGAAGAATATTTCTATGATGACAGTAACATTATGGCGATTATCAGCCGACTTCGTAAAAAATTAGAAGTCAATCCTTCAAGCCCAAAGTATATACAAACGGTCAAAGGGATTGGCTACCGGTTTAATAAGGAGGTGTAGTCAGCATGGAAATTATCGTATTCTTGTCCTTTGTGATTGCTGTTGTGGCTGTATTGACTTCCATCGTTCTCGTTCGGCGTGTAAAAAAACAAATAGCAGAAATGACCGATGTGCTGGTTGATGTGAAAAACGGAAATGGCAACCGGCGTATTCTATCTGCAACAAATGAACTAACAGCACCTCTTGCCTATGAAATCAATGAGATCGTTGTGGCCTATGAAAGCAGACTTTCAACTGTACGGCAGACAGAAGAAACCAACCGCCAACTTATGACGAGCCTTTCCCATGACGTGCGAACGCCCCTTACTACTCTGCTTGGGTATCTTGACGCTACACACAAAGGACTGGTCACAGGAAAAGACCGGGATGATTATATTGAAACCGCCCGTCGGAAAGCCCATGATCTGAAAGAATATATTGATGTACTCTTTGACTGGTTCAAGTTAAATTCAAACGAGTTTGCTTTGGAGATCCAGAGCGTTGAGGTCGCAGAGCTGACAAGAAATATTCTGATCGACTGGATACCGATTTTTGAGGATAAACAGGTTGAGTATGACATTGATATTCCCGAACATCCTGTCAGGGTAAGATTGGATATGGACAGCTATATGAGGATTGTCAATAATCTCATTCAAAATGTAATCGCTCACAGCCATGCAGACAAAATTAAAATTTCCCTGTCGAAGAAGGAAAACAGTATGGAGCTGTTGCTGGCGGATAATGGAGTGGGAATTGAGAAGGAAGATTTGAAACACATTTTTGAACGGCTCTATAAGTGTGACAAAGGACGGTCTGAAAAAGGAAGCGGTCTTGGTCTTTCTATTGTCCATCAGCTTGTAGAAAAGATGGGTGGGAGCATAACAGTTGAAAGTGTACCGGGAAAAGGAACGGAATTTACTTTGCTTTTTCCTTTGGAAATTTAAGAGGGTTCCCGTCTTTATGGCGGGAGCCTTACTTATTTTCAGAAGTCTTTTAGAAAATGGCATGGGAACCTTCTCAATCCCCAAACGAATTGAGAAGTAGCGGAATAGGATTTGCATTGCAATTCATTCCTTAATTGCAAGGTTAATGCAAGGTTGCGGCAAGGTTAATGCAAGGTTGGCATGATAGAATACCTTACAGAACAGGAGGTTTTGAATATGGATACAAATTATATCATTGAAACAAAAAATCTGACGAAGCAATACGGCTCACAAAAGAGTGTGGCTGACTTAAATATCCATGTGAAGCGTGGGAGAATTTACGGTCTGCTGGGCAGAAACGGAGCCGGAAAAACCACAACTATGAAAATGCTGTTGGGTTTAACGAAGCCTACTTCCGGTGAGGTCAAAATCTGGGGAAAGTCTTTGCAAGGAAATGAAAAGAAGTTGCTGCCCCGCATTGGCAGTTTGATTGAGTCCCCTGGTTTTTATCCCAATCTGACCGGTACGGAGAACCTGCGTATCTTTGCTACCCTGCGTGGAGTACCAAACAATCATGCCATCAAAGACGCTCTGGATCTGGTAGGACTGCCCTACAAAGATAAAAAGCTCTTTTCACAGTATTCTCTTGGTATGAAGCAGCGGCTTGCCATCGCCCTTGCCGTTATGCACGATCCGGAGCTTTTGATTTTGGATGAGCCGATCAACGGCCTCGATCCCATCGGTATTGCAGAAGTACGCTCCTTTATTCGGGAGCTTTGCGACGCAAGAGGAAAAACTATTTTGATTTCCAGTCACATTCTTTCGGAGATTTCTTTGCTGGCTGACGATATTGGAATTATCGACCACGGCGCGTTGCTGGAAGAAGAAAGCCTTGCTGAGCTGGAGCAAAAAAGCAGTAAGCATATCCGTTTTACGCTCTCTGATACTGCACAGGCGGCAAGAATTTTGGAACGCAATTTCCATGAAAACCATTTCTCCATACAGGACGACCACAATCTGCGTCTGCACAACCTTGATCTACCTGTGGGGAAAATTGTAACTGCCTTTGTAGAAAATGGATTGGAGGTATCGGAGGCGCATACTTGTGAAGAAAGTCTTGAAGATTACTTCAAGCGTGTGACAGGGGGAGAAGGAATTGCTTAAACTAATCAAATGCGAATTTTTGAAATTGAAACGGAAGCCATTGGTATTTATTTCCCTACTGCTTTCTGTTTTCATGCCATTGGCTTATGCTTTCTTTCTGGCAGATGTAAACACTGATGTGGATGCTGTAAATGGAGTGATGTCCAGCCTATTCCAGTTTAGTGCATATTTGCTTTTGATGCCGCTTCTTGTGATACTGGCTTCGAATCTATTGTTTGAGGAACTTGATAATGACACACTGAAAAACCTTGTTACCGTACCGGTAAATAGAACCAAGCTGGTGCTGTCCAAGATGCTGGTTTTACTGTTGTTTGCCGTTGGCTTTATGGCAGTTGGAGGATTGGTAAATCTTGCGGTTTTGTTGTTTCAGGGTTGGGAACCGGTTGGGTTTTGGACCTTGTTTGGCGTTGGGATTGAAGAAGGGTTGATTATGTGGGTTGGCGCACTTCCCTGCATTCTGCTCGTTATTCTTCTTAATAAAAACTATATCGTGTCTGTTGTGATTACCTTTTTCTATACGATTGCGAATTATATCCTTTCCATGAACGATATGTTTCTTACACAGCCTTTTGGTTTGAACATAGGAACCCTGTTCCCGGGACCGCTGGCCTTCCGCTGGACATTTCAATTTTATGACCAAAGCCAGACCAGTGCGGAGTTGGCAGATTTGTTGGAACGGGTCAGTCCGTATTTTCTGAATAGTGTTCAGGTATTTGGTGTGATTATTGTAGAAGCCATTGTATTTCTTGCGCTGATTGCATTTGTTTATCGGCGTCAGGAAATCTAAGGGGGTGTGACTATGTGGAACTTATTAAAATCGGAATTATTGAAACTGCGCCGGTGCCAAATCCTTTTGGTAGGGTTGGTAGCGCTTGCACTTTGTCCTTTGGTGCAATATGGAAGCCAGTTGATTATGGAGGCGGAGTACCGAAATCCAAACTATGATTTTTCTGCACTATTTGAAAATGTTGTTTGGGGAAACACTCAGATATTCCTTCCAATTTCACTGGTAATGATCGGAGGATGGCTTATAGACAGAGAATCCACTCATGATACACTGAAAAACATCATGACAATTCCTGTTTCTATGCCGAAAATGTTGGGAGCTAAGTTACTTTTAGTCGGTATGCTTGCAGTTCTGCTGGGAATATACAGCGTTGGCATTACCTTGATTACTGGTTTGACGGTTGGATTATCGGGATTGACAGCGGAAGTGTTTTTTCATGGAGGTACGCAGATCGTGTTAGCAGCTCTGACGACCTATTTGGTCTGTATGCCGCTGATTCTGATTTTTGGGCAGATCCGAGGGGCATATCTGGGCGGTTCCATTCTGGCGTTCTTTCTTGGATACAGCATGTTGTTTTTCAAAAGTGGTATCCTTGCCAGCATCTATCCGTTCTCTGCTGCGCTGATTTTAGTGGGATTTGACATGAGTGAATATGCCGGAACAACCATATCCTCAACCCCTTTGTTGGCGGTCATTGGGGTTGGCATCATGGTTCTCTGGGCGGTGCTGTTGTTACTGATGTCCAGTAACAAAAAAGAAATGAAATCCCGTAAACAGGCAAATGCCAAGGGAAAAGGAAAGCGTGCTGTACGCAGGAAAGGAAGGTGATAGCTGTGAAGAAAATAGTTTTATCATTATACCTGATACTATTGGGTGCTTCTGTGCTTTCAGGTTGTACAAAAGACGAATTTCTCGATCAGTATAACAATATTGTTCAGTCTGCTGGTTCCATAGCGCTTACCGGAAATTCATCCTTACAAGGTACGAAAGAAAAAGGAATTGATGATTATACAGGAAACTATACAGCCAACTATGAGGATTTTTCAGATACAGAGTATTTGTTCGGAGGAACTTCCATAAAGCGTGAAGCTGGTAAGGATCTGTCTATTGACTGCGCGCTGGAGGTTACGGAGGGAACTGCAAAAGTATTTTGGATTTCTGGAGCTGATGAAGCAGTCACTTTGTTTGAAACAACCGGAACATATAGTGATACAATTACACTCCCTGAAGGTGGAAACTATATCGGCATTGAATGTGAGAATTTCACTGGAAACATTGAATTAAATATTGAATAATACTCTGCCGGACGACGGCAAAAGAAAAAAAGCCGTCGTAGAGCTGACATATTTTCATGCCCATTTGAAACGGCGGCTTTGATTTTCAGAGCCGCCGTTTCTTTGCGCCTACACAAACCTATGACGACTTGCAGGGACACGGTAGCCGATTGGAGGTTATTTTGCCGTGTCTCGTTTGCTTTTTCAAAGCCCACATGATCTACATCAGTTAAAAAAAGCATTGCTCCTCCTCCGGGCAAGTATAACATTGCATCGGCATTATCGTTCCATGTAATTCAGTATAATAATGGCTGTTCTTGGCGCGCCAGTTTTTCCTCACGGAAATCTGGCGTTTTCTTATAGATTTGTACTTGCCTGTTTATCCAATATACGGGAATATTAAAGCAGCTTCACACCCTTTCGGGAAAACATTAGTAAGTTTGAAATTGCCGTTATGAGCTATGGCGACTTGTTGGACAATCAGCAATCCAAGCCCATGTCTTAAATCAAGCCGTTCATCTGTGCTTTCCATATAATGCGGTTTTTCTTCCAGCTCTTGCAGCTTTTCAGCAGGCAGACCCATTCCGTTATCCGTAACCGCCAAGATAAGATGGTTTTGCGATGCTGTAAGAGAAATGCAGACTTCACAGCCCTGTGGGTTATGTTTCATGCTGTTCTGGACAAGGTTGTTTACGGCTCGCGAAATCAATCTGGCATCACATTCCAACACAGCATTTTCGGCGTCAGGAGTGATCTTAATTCCGATGTTGTAGCTATCGGAAATTCCTGTATTCAACAGGTCTGCTACATAGGATCGCAGTAGTTTGGATAAGCGAACCATCTCTTTATGAAGCGGCTGCATCTCATATTCCAACTGCGATACTAAATTCAAATCCTGCACGAGTTCTTTGATTTTGGCGCTTTGCTTTTGCACGATCACAGCCTGCTCTTTTACCCCCTCACTGGCTGTTTTGTCTGCGGCGATCCGGTCTGCATAGCCCATAATCATAGAAAGCGGAGTTCGGATGTCATGAGAGACCCCGCTGATCCAGTTGGCTCTGGCTTCGTTTTGCCTGCTTAATATCAGAGAGGCTTTATTTACGCTGTTCGCAATTTCGGATAACTCTCTATCAATATGGAGAGAAACGGGTTTGCCATCGGCCAATGTTTCAATGGCATCTACAATCGGTTCCGTGTTCTGGATGATCCTGCGTTTTGAAAAATAGTAGGCCAAAAACAGGCACAGCACATCCATGCCCAACATTCCTATCACATAGAGGGGAATTTTCTGAATAGTCTCCATGGAATAGTAGTTGCTGGTGAGCTTCATATAGCTATTCTTTGGATACCCTAGAACTAACAATCCATCCTCTGTACTCCAGACAAAAACAGGATAATCCTCCAGATAGCCTTTGGAAAATAAAGCTACCTCTTGAATGCTGTAATGTTGCGGCACTTCTTGTGGCACATCGAGCCGCCAGAAGCATTCGCCCGTTGACGTTAGATACATGGCCCAGATATTGTACTGGCGCAATTTCTGCTCTGCGTAATCGGGCAAACCTTCTGTGGTAGCCGCAGTAGAGGTCAGCTCAAGCATGGCGCGCGGGGACGCTTCTCCGTAATCCTCTGAAACTGTGTGATAGAAAGTCACGCCATACAGAACGACATTGACAATTACCAGGATCAAAAGAAACGCAGCGAAAGACGCCAAGTGCTTTGAAATATAGGTTCCAAAAGATTTCATGGCGTCACTTCCTTGTAATCAGTTTATAACCCAGCCCCTTGATCGTAATCAGGGAAACGGGCTTTGAGGGATCGGCTTCAATTTTTTCCCGAATCCGCCGTACATGGGCATTCAGGCTATTTTCATAGCCGAAAGGATTGTCGCCCCATAATGCTTCGCAAAGAGCGTCAACCGTAACGATCTTTCCCTCGTTGCGGGCCAGCGTTTCCAGCAGGGTATGCTCTTTTGCGGTCAGGGGGATAATCTCGCCGCCCTTGTTGACCTCTGCCCGGCTAAAATCAATCGTACATCCATCCAGGAAAACCCGCGGGCTGTCCTCTTTATAAGTTCGGCGCAAAACCGCATAGACACGCAGTAATAGCTCCTGCGGCATAAACGGCTTTGAAATATAATCGTCTGCTCCAAGGCCAAGACCGGCCAACTTGTCTGCTGCTTCGTCTTTTGCGGTCAGAAAGATGATTGGCACATTTGTAAAAGTGCGGAGCTGCTTCATCAGGGAAAAGCCGTCCCCATCTGGCAGCATGACATCCAAAACCATCAAGTCGGGTTTTTCTTTTTCTGCCGTTATTATAGCCTCTTTTACCGTTGCGGCAGTAAGTACCGTTTCAAAACCAGCATCGCTTAAAATATCGGATACCATTTTCAGCAAATCTGGCTCATCGTCTACAAGCAAGAGCTTCTTCCGATGCAGAAAAGAGTTGTCCATAGCGTCACCTCCCGAAAGTATTATAACATAGGATTTCAAGTCTGCGGAGGGCATCCTCAAAAAGTAAGGTAAAAGTAAGGACGGGAGAATGTAGATGTCAGGTTGAAGTTGTACCATAGAAGCATCGAAAGGAGATGTTTCTATGGACTATATCATTACAACGGAACATTTGACCAAGAAATATAAGAACTTCACTTCAGTCAATCATGTTTCGCTTCATATTCGCAAGGGCAGCATTTATGGTTTTCTTGGCCCGAACGGGGCAGGCAAATCCACTACCATGAAAATGCTGTTGGGGTTGACCGCTCCCACAAAAGGCAGCTTTACCATTGATGGGAAACAGTTTCCGCAGGATCGGATTGCCATTCTCAAAGAGATCGGCTCTTTCATCGAAGCGCCATCTTTCTACGCAAATCTCACCGGGCGGGAAAATCTTGACATTATCCGCCGCATTTTGGGACTGTCGAAAGCTGATGTGGAAGATGCTCTGGAACTGGTAGGGCTGACCGAGTTTGGCGACCGGCTGGCAAAACAGTATTCGCTGGGAATGAAGCAACGCTTGGGCCTTGCCGGGGCGCTCTTGGGGCGTCCGCCGATTCTGATTCTGGACGAACCCACAAACGGTCTTGACCCGTCTGGTATCCACGAAATCCGCAATCTGGTAAAATCCTTGCCCAGCCTTTACGACTGCACGGTGCTGATCTCGTCCCATATGCTGTCTGAAATCGAATTGATTGCAGATGACATTGGGATTCTCAACCACGGGCGGCTGCTGTTTGAGGGAAGCATGAATGATCTGCGTCAATACGCCCTGCAATCCGGCTTCGCTGCGGACAATCTGGAAGATGTGTTTCTTTCTATGGTTGAGAAAGATAACATGGACAGAAAGCAGAGGGCAAAATTATGAAAACGCTGGCAATCGAACTTCGGAAAGGAAAGCGAACCGGCGTGATTCCCGTGCTGCTGGCCGTTGGTGTCTTGGGAGCTGCCTACGCATTTGTCAATTTCATTGTGCGGAAAGACACACTCCTGAATTTGCCGCTGGCCCCGATGGATGTCTTGTTGACCCAGCTCTACGGCATGATTATGGTGCTGAATCTGTTCGGTATCGTGGTTGCTGCCTGCATGATCTACAACATGGAATTTAAGGGAAGTGCTGTAAAGAAGATGTATATGCTTCCCGTCAGCGTCCCGGCCATGTATCTGTGCAAATTTCTGATTCTGACGGTCATGTTTTTGGTTGCAATCGTGCTGCAAAACCTGGCACTTGCACAGATTGGAATGACGGACTTGCCGGACGGAGCATTTGAGATGGGTACGCTGGTACGCTTTGCCGGATACTCTTTTCTCACATCCATGCCGGTACTGTCGTTTATGCTGTTGATTTCCGCGCGCTTTGAAAATATGTGGGTGCCGCTTGGAATTGGTGTTGCCGGTTTTCTGAGTGGTATGGCCCTTGCAAATTCGGGGCTGACGCTTTTGCTGGTGCATCCTTTTGTG
This sequence comes from Blautia sp. MSK18_10, assembly GCF_020553185.1. Lineage (NCBI taxonomy): Bacteria > Bacillati > Bacillota > Clostridia > Lachnospirales > Lachnospiraceae > Blautia > Blautia sp. MSK18_10. Next base: position 51,254 of record NZ_JAJCGT010000019.1, read on the forward strand.
ATTATTCTGAAACCAGCAGTAGCCATGAGCGCCCAGCCTGATTCGACGGTTGCCCTTGTCGCTTTGGTGGAAACACTGTTGTTCCTTGCTGTGGGCTTGTGGCTGGCGAAGTACAGACGCTACGAGTAAGGAGGGATAATAAGAAATGAGTTTTTTGGATTTACTCAAAATCGAGTTTATGAAAGTAAAACGCTCCAAAATCGTACCCCTGATTTTCATTGCACCTTTATTGGTGGTGGTTTCCGGGGTTGCGAATTTGAGCAACTACTTTACACCGGAATACACCAATGCGTGGCCTGCCATGTTTATTCAAAGTGCGCTTGTTTACGCCTACTATCTGCTTCCATTCAGCATGATCGTGGTTTGCGTGATGATCGCAGGACGAGAAACAGGAAATAACGGGATTCTGAAAATGCTGGCGCTGCCAGTCAGCCGCTGCGCATTATCCATTGCCAAATTCTGTGTGCTTACCTTTTATCTGTTTATGGAGATGGTGGTGTTTCTTGTCGTATTTGTAATCGCTGGGTTGATTGCGACACAGACAATGGAAGTAACAGAAACCCTGCCGATCCTGTATCTTCTGAAATGGTGCTTGGGGCTGTTTCTGACTATGCTGCCGTGCATTGCGGCTATGTGGGCCATCACTGTGCTGTTTGAAAAGCCGCTTCTTTCTGTGGGATTAAATCTGCTGCTTGTGATTCCCGGTGTATTGGTTGCGAATACGCCGCTGTGGATCGCCTACCCGTACTGTTACAGCGGTTATCTCGTTTCCTGCTCTCTTCATGACTTTACAGCAGAAACTTCCGACGCCGCTTTTTCGGTGTTTCCGTTCCTGCCGTGCGCGATTGTAGTGTTTGGCCTGTTTTTCGCGCTGGCTGTCACCCAATTTGGGAAAAAAGAAATGAGGTAAAACTATGGAAAAGAAAAAATTTCAATCAGTTAGTATCGCTGCGCTCATTGTGAGCATCCTACCGCTGGCGGCTCTTGCCCCATCGCTTCTGCACCTTTCGCTGTCGGATGGAGTCCGAACCGCTTGGGCCGGAGCCAATATCGTTTTTGTCCTGCTGGGTCTGATCCTTTCGGTGGTATGTGTGCGGAGCAGGGAAAGCCGCAGCATAATCAATATTGTATCAACTGCAATCAGCGTTTTTTGTCTGCTGCTGATGGTGGGAATTGTTGCGCTTGCCATGTTCCTTACTTTCGTTCAGTGAGGAAACAGTTATGCGTAGAGTTGGGAAATTTATTGGATGCTGCCTGATCGCGGTTTCTTTGCGTTTACACAAACCAATGACGACTTGCAGGGACACGGTAGCCGATTGGAGGTTAATTTACCGTGTCCTGTTTGCTTTTTCAAAGTTCGCATGATTTACATCAGTTAAAAAAAGCATTGCTCCTCCTCCGGGCAAGTACAACATTGCATCGGCATTATTGTTCCATGTAATTCAGTATAATAGTGGCTGTTTTTGGCGCGCCAGTTTTCCATCGCGGAAATCTGGCGTTTTTTGTTGCCGTTTTTTCGGAGATGATCCGGTTGTTTGCCGGTGCCGTTCCCCGCCTCCATTCGATTCACTTGTCAATCACCCGTGAATCGAAATGGAGGTACATAATGAAGAAAATTAACCTTCGGGAACTTTATCCTGATGTTTATACAACAGACTTTTTTGTAGATGTGACAGAGGAAGTAATGGAGACTATTCGAGCAGCTGAACGTGCGGAGACTGCGTATGAGCGAAAGATGTATCGCTACAAGGCTCAGTATTCTCTGGATTGCGAGAATGGCATTGAAAATTCGAAAAAGTATATTGAGTATATTGCAAACAAAAAATGCATATGATATAATGCCAGTAGGCAAAATGATAAGGTTAAATTCATTTATAACACAGCAAAAGCCCCAGAGTTGCGACCTCTGAGGCTTTTTTATTCCGTTTGGGCAGGGTGGCTTATTCCCCCAGGCTGGCTACCAGCTGCTATTTTCTATCCAACCATTTGCAAATGTAGTAGGCGATTACACTTGCCAAGACAGAAAGCATAAATGATAAGATCATATCCATTTACAACACCCCCCCCTTTCTGCACCTGTCTAGGGGTGGTAGCTCAACTATTATATCATAGAACAATGTGTACAGAAAGACTATACTTGAAATATATACTGGGATAGTGGTGTGTGAACAGTAACTATGTTACAATTAAGTCTGTAATTATTATTAGTCTTTGACATTCCCGCATCTTTTTGATACTATAGAATCAGTAAAAAACTAGCAGACCTCCCATGGGAGAAATCCTATGGGAGGTTTTTGTAACGAGGTGAGGTGTATAATGAAAAAAGAAAACAATTCTGCACATAACCATAACAGAGGAAGCTTTTCCGGAAGGATTGGTTATGTGCTGGCAGTTGCAGGTTCTGCAGTAGGACTGGGAAATATCTGGAGATTTCCATATCTTGCAGCGAAATATGGAGGCGGAATTTTCCTGCTGATCTATATTCTTCTGACAGCGTCATTTGGTTATGTACTGATCATGTCAGAAACAGCCCTTGGACGAATGACCAGAAAGAGTCCGGTAGGTGCATTTGAGCATTTTGGAAAAACGAAATCCTTCAAAATCGGCGGATGGTTAAATGCAGTGATTCCAATGCTGATCGTTCCTTACTACAGTACGATTGGCGGATGGGTAATTAAGTATCTTGTGGAATATTTCAAAGGAAATGTCCAGGCAGTAGCGGAAGACGGATATTTTGGAAACTTTATTTCCGATTCCTGGCAGGTGGAACTCTGGTTTCTGGTATTTGCGGCGCTTGTATTCATCATCATTCTCGGTGGTGTACAGAACGGTGTAGAGAGAATGTCAAAGATCATGATGCCGGTTCTGGTAGTTCTGGCAGTCGTAGTTACAATCTATTCTGTCACACGTCCGGGTGCTGTTGAAGGTGTGAAATATTTCCTGATTCCGAATGTGAAAAATTTCTCCTGGATGACAGTAGTAGCAGCAATGGGACAGATGTTTTATTCTTTATCCATTGCAATGGGAATCCTGTATACTTACGGTTCCTATGTCCGTAAAGATATGGATATCGAGAGATCTACCACACAGGTTGAGGTTTTCGATACAGGTATCGCAATCCTTGCAGGTCTGATGATCATCCCGGCGGTATTTTCATTCTCCGGTGGAAATCCTGAAACACTTCAGGCAGGACCATCTCTGATGTTTATCACATTGCCAAAAGTATTTGCAAGTATGGGATTTGGTACTGCAACAGGAATCGTATTCTTCATACTTGTATTACTTGCAGCTCTGACAAGTGCAGTTTCCCTGATGGAAACCAGTGTTTCCACATTCATGGACGAACTTCATTGGAGCCGTAAGAAATGCTGCGGTCTGATGGTCGTGATCATGATTGTACTTGGAACCGCATCTTCCATGGGATATGGACTTCTGGATTTCATTCGTATCTTTGGAATGAACTTCCTTGATTTCTTCGATTTTATAACAAACTCAGTAATGATGCCGCTGGCAGCACTTGCAACCTGTATTCTGATTCTTCGTGTTGTTGGTATTGATGGAATGGTAAAAGAAATTGAACAGTCTTCTCCATTCCGCAGAAAGAAACTGTACAGAGTATTTATCAAATACTTTGCACCGATTTGCCTGATCATTATTTTGCTGAGTTCTATTGCAAACGTTTTGGGAATTATCAGTATGTAAAAAATATATGACTCTTTTTACAAAGAATGCAGCATGGATCAACTGCAAGACAAGAGAAGAAGCAACTGCACAGTTCACCAGGAAGAATGGCTGGCAGGCAAACATGGCAGGAAATCTGCCAATGAATGTGTGAAATGTGGTAAGTGGGAAGAAGTATGTCCGCAGCATATTAAGATCAGAGATGAGCTGGAGAAAGTTGCAGCAGAACTTTTGGGATAAATTGCTATAGATAAGAGTAGAAAAGAGGAGTGAAACATGAAATTCGATAAAGAGAAAATGCGCTTATACGCAATAACGGATCGTCACTGGCTTAATGGGCGGAGCCTTAAGGAAGTGGTAAAGGAGAGTCTGGATGGAGGCGTAACCTTTCTGCAGCTCAGAGATAAAAATTCAGATGATGAAACTTTCCTGCAGGAAGCAGCTGAACTTCAGGAATTATGCAGAGATTATAAGGTACCTCTGATCATAAATGACAATGTGGAAATTGCTTTGAAGATGAATGCAGATGGTGTTCATGTAGGGCAGAGTGATATGGAAGCAGGTGCTGTGCGTGAGAAACTTGGACCGGATAAAATCCTGGGAGTTTCGGCACGAACGGTAGAGCAGGCATTGCTTGCACAGGAGCGTGGTGCAGATTATCTGGGGGTGGGAGCAGTATTTGCAACCGGTTCAAAAGCAGATGCGGCAGAACTTCCCCATGAAACACTGAAGGCAATCTGTGAAGCGGTATCTATCCCTGTGGTGGCAATCGGGGGGATCACAGCAGAAAATATATCTCAGCTAAAGGGAACAGGGATTTGCGGTGTGGCAGTGATCAGTGCCATTTATGCTCAGAATAACATTAAAGAAGCAGCAGAAGAACTGAAAGAGGCAGTAGATAAGATTGTATTATAGCAGAAATGAGAGGAAGACAATTATGAGAACTGCACTGACGATCGCAGGAAGTGATTCCAGCGGAGGCGCCGGAATCCAGGCAGATATTAAGACAATGATCACAAATGGTGTATATGCAATGAGTGCCATTACCGCATTAACTGCACAGAATACAACCGGTGTACAGGCAATATTAAATGTAACACCGGAATTTCTGGGGCAGGAACTGGATTCTGTTTTTCAGGATATTTATCCGGATGCGGTAAAAATCGGAATGGTATCAGATAAAGATCTGATTCATGTAATAGCAGAGAAACTGAAACAATATAAAGCGGAAAACATTGTTGTGGATCCTGTTATGGTTGCAACAAGCGGTGCCAAGCTGATCAGTGATGATGCAGTGGAGATATTGAAGCAGGAACTGTTTCCACTGGCTGATGTGCTTACTCCGAATATTCCGGAGGCAGAGGTTCTGGTTGAAATGTCAGTGACCAATGCAGAGGAAATGATAGAGGCTGCCGGAAAGATTTCTGAGACATATCATTGTGCAGTACTTTGCAAAGGCGGACACAGCATTAATGATGCAAATGATCTGCTTTACTATGATGGAAAATATTGCTGGTTTGAAGGAAAGCGTATCGATAATCCAAACACACATGGAACAGGCTGTACGTTGAGCAGTGCCATTGCTTCCAATCTTGCAAAGGGATATGACCTGCAGACTGCTGTAAAACGTTCCAAACAGTATATTTCAGGAGCACTGGCGGCAATGCTTGACCTGGGAAAGGGAAGTGGCCCTATGGATCATGGATTTGCAATCCGAAATGAATATGTGAAAGAAAGTGAAAAGTGAGAATAGCTATGGAAGACAATAAAAAGAAAGGCCTCGGAATGGTTCTGGAAGGTGGAGGTATGCGGGGACTGTATACAGCCGGAGTTCTGGATGAGCTGATGGAGCAGGGGATTTATGCAGATTCTACAGTTGGCGTTTCCGCCGGTGCAATTTTTGGATGTAATTATAAGTCCCGCCAGATTGGACGAACCCTTCGTTATAATACCAGATTCTGCAAGGATAAACGATATATGGGATTGAAAAGCTGGATCACTACCGGCGATCTTTACAGCAAAGATTTTGCATATGGGGAGGTGCCCTGGAAGCTGGATGTTTTTGACACAGAGACATTTGCCAGATCACCCATGAAGTTTACGGTTGTATGCACAGATATTGAAACAGGGAAACCCTGCTATCAGGAATGCAGAATGGGAGACAGGCTGGATGTGGAATGGATGCGCGCATCAGCTTCCCTGCCACTGGCTGCCAGACCGGTAAATCTGAATGGAAGAATGTATCTGGACGGAGGCATCTCAGATCCGATACCTGTAAACTGGATGCTTTCACAGGGTTATGAGAAAAATGTGGTAGTATGTACCCGTCATCCGGGATACAGAAAAGAACATAATAAGCTGATGCCGCTGCTCAGACTGAAGTTCAGGGAGTATCCGGAGCTTGTAAAGCTTCTGGATGAACGTCATATTCAGTATAATCGTATGCTTGATAAAATCGCATATCTGGAAAAAGAGGGCAGGATCCATGTTATCCGCCCGGACAGAGACATCAGTGCAAAACCGGTTGAGCGTGATCCGGCCCATTTAAAGGAGATTTATGAGGTGGGACGGAGAGTGATGAAAGCTGATATGGAGAAACTGAAGGCGTATTTGACAGAGTAAAAAACAGAGAAAAAACAATTACATAAAAACAAATTAAAAACAATTCTTTAACCGAATTAAGTGAGTTCCCTGCAGAGAAGTTATTCGGTGTAGAGATACGTAGCAATGTGGATTAAGAATCTGATAAGAAGAAAGATGGATTTGGAAAATTTTATAACCGAATCCATCTTTCTTTTTGTCTGTAAAAATGTTTTTAGTCTGCAAATCGAAGTGAGATGTTATCAATGAACAGGGGGAGGCAGACTCGTTTGATAAAATATAATGTATAACAGTATAAAACAGTTGACAACAGTTATACGCTGTTATATACTGTTTGTAGATGGAGGAGACACATATGCATATTATAATCAATAATTCATCCATGGTACCTATTTATGAACAGATCATAGACCAGATTAAGTCTGCAATTATCAGAGGAGAGTTACAGCCTGACACTGTATTACCTTCAGTACGCAGTCTGTCAAAGGAGCTGAAGATCAGTGCCCTGACTGTGAAGAAAGCCTACGACAATCTGGAAGAAGAGGGATTTACCGTCACTGTTCATGGAAAAGGAACCTACGTTGCAGCCACAAATAAAAACCTGATGAGGGAAGAACAGCTCAAAGAAGTAGAACATGATCTGGAGCAGGCAATCATGAAGGGCAGAAGATGTGGACTGAACGATGAGGAAATCAGAAATCTTTTTGAAATGATCATGGAGGACTAAGACATGTTGAAAATCAGTCATTTGCAGAAACATTACAGAGGTTTTTCGCTGGACTGTTCTATGGAAGTACAGCCTGGGATGATTACAGGACTTATTGGAAGAAATGGTTCCGGGAAATCCACCACATTTAAAGCTTTGCTCGGCTTGATTCATCCGGATGGCGGAGAGATAGAGGTCTTTGGGAAAAAGGCAGAAGAGCTTAAGCCGGAGGATAAGCGGAAACTGGGAGTTGTTTTTGCAGATTCAGGCTTCAGTATGTATCTGACAGCAGCGGGCGTGGCAAATATCATGAAAAGCATATATCCAGATTTTGACAGAGATGAATTTCTGCAGCAGTGCAGGAGATTCAATCTGCCCACAGACAAGAAAATCAAAGAATTTTCCACTGGTATGAAAGCAAAGTTTAAAGTACTGGCAGCATTAAGCCATAAGGCAGAACTGCTGATTCTGGATGAGCCCACAGTTGGTCTGGATGTGATTGCCAGGGATGAGGTGCTGAACATGCTGAGAGAATATATGGAAGAAAATGAAAGCAGTTCTATTCTGATCAGTTCCCATATTTCATCAGATCTGGAGAGTCTTTGTGACGATTTTTATATGATCCATGCCGGAAAAATTATCCTTCATGAGGATACAGATGTACTGCTGTCAGATTATGCAGTTCTTAAAGTTGCAGAAGAAGAGTACGAAAAACTGGATCAGCAATACCTTATTAAGATCCGGAAAGAAGCTTATGGATACAGGTGTCTGACAAACCAGAAACAATTTTATATGGAAAATTATCCGGATGTTGTAATTGAGAATGGAAAGATTGATGATCTGGTAGTGATGATGGAGGAACAGGTATGAAGGGATTATTTGTAAAGGATATAGAACTGATGAAACAGCAGAAACAGTTTTTTATCATGGTTGTTATAATGGGAGTCATCCTGAATCTGACAGGAAGCGGGAGTGTCAGTTTTGCTGCAGGATATTTTACGATTGTCACAGCAATTTTTGCTATTACGACTATAAGTTATGATGAGTTTGATAATGGTCTTGCATTTCTTATGACCTTGCCGGTTACCAGAAAACAGTATGTGGCGGAGAAATATCTGCTGGGAGCAGGGCTTACGGCTGCAGCGTGGGGAATTGAAGCAATAACGGGAGTGATCTGTAAAGGTGTGGCAGAGCTTCAGGGGTGCCTGAGTGAGAAAATTATTGGCACTCTGATATACATTCCACTGGCACTTCTTATGCTGGCGGTATCGCTCCCGCTTGTAATACATTTTGGAGCGGAAAAAGGACGTTATATTGCAATGGTCATGTGGGCTATTATATTTGCCGTAGTTTATATTCTGATAAAAACAATGGGACTTTCAGCAGACGCAGTCGATGCATGGCTGAATGGACTGAACTGGGGAATGGTATTGGCCGGAGTTGTATTATTTACAGTAATTGTATATATGGGATCTTTTTGGATTGGTGTCCGGCTTATGGAGAAGAAAGAATTCTGATGTGTCTCGAATATGGTTGTAATTATAAAAGCAGTGTGCTAAAATTATATCAGCGTAATTGAATAGCTGTTAAGTGAACATTATCATACACAGATTTTGTGTATGATAATGTGAGAGGGAATCAGGTGAAATGCCTGAACGGTTGCGCCACTGTATACAGAAAAAAGCGGGATTGTAATATGTCATTGCATAAATATGTGAGAAGGCGGAATCCGGCTGTCAGAGAGTATCTGGAAATATTTCTGATACAACATTCATGAACTGCTGAAGCATGGATGTTGTATCAGTTTTTATTTTATGGGAACTTTCTGTGATCTGTGAGTCAGGAAACCTGCCTGACAGCGTAAAGAAGGAGCTTCCGTAAAAAGTATCCGTTATTCTTATCACTTCTATTTTACTTTTTCTGAAGTCCCATCTTTTCGGTTACACGAACAGGTAAATAACATATACGAAAAGAGAGGAAGTCAAATGAAAAACAGGTATTTATCCACAAGAATCATGGCAATTATGATGGCAGCAGCTATGGCAGTTTCCGCAGCTCCGGCAGCTTTTGCAGCAGAGAGAGCAGACTCTGAGACAATCAAAGAGGACAATCAGCCGGCAGCAGATGCAGACTCTGATACACAGGAAGATGCAGACGCACAGGATTCAGCAGATGCAGATAAGACAGCAGACGCAGAAGGTACAAAGACAGAATATCCTCTGACCATCACAACCTATGATTATGATGGAAATGAAATCGAAACAACCTATGAAAAGGCACCGGAGAAAGTTCTTGCTGTATATCAGGGAAGCATTGAAACCATGCTTGCACTTGGCCTGGAAGACCGTCTGGTAGCTACTGCAGGTCTTGACAATGAAGTTCCGGATGAACTTAAAGATGCATTTTCAAAAACAAATTATCTTGATGAATTTACCCCATCCCTTGAGACTGTAACGATGTTGGAGCCAGACATGATCTTATCCTGGAGCTCCCTGTTTTCTGATAAAAATCTCGGAAATGTAACAGACTGGATCGACAAAGGCTGCAACACTTATTACAACACAAACACACGCCCTGACGGAGACAGAACTCTGGAGAATGAATTTACAGACATCTTAAATCTTGGAAAGATTTTTGATGTACAGGACAAAGCACAGGCAATCGTAGATGATGCAAAGGCAGTGATCGATAAAACTCTTACAGCAACAGCAGATGTAGAAGAGAAACCAAGCGTAATGGTTCTGGAACCTCTTGGAGAAGATATCACAAACTATGGTGCAAAGAGCCTTGGTGGAGATATGGTAACACAACTGGGTGCGACTCTGGCAAACCCGGATGCTTCTACAGCAGGAAAAGAAGATATCATTGCAGCAAACCCTGATGTGATTTTTGTTGTATACATGCCATATGCAGGTGATGATCCGGAAACTGTAAAAGAAAGCCAGCTTGCCGTTATTAAGGATGACGAAGCACTTCAGAGCCTTGACGCTGTAAAGAACGGTCGTGTTTATCCGATCATGCTCAGTGAAATGTACGCAAGTGCAACACGTACACAGGATGGTATTGAAACTTTCGCAAAAGGATTATATCCGGATGTGAATCTTGACTGATTGAGGACATAACAGTGAAAGAACAGGGTTCACAGACAAAAAAAGGCAGTGTGCTCAGGACATCCATGTATGTGGCAGTTCTTATCGGGCTTGCGGCATTTCTGATTTTTTCCATTCTTGCAGCAATCACTTTTGGAAATGCAGATCTGTCACTGAAAGATGTTTACAGTGTCATTGCATATAAATTGTTTCATATCAAAAGCCTGTCCGCCTATGCAGAAGGCGCAGTTCACGATGTTGTGTGGCTGATCCGGCTGCCCAGAGTCCTGCTGGCTCTGGCAGTTGGAATGGCTCTTTCCGTCTGTGGCGTAGTTATGCAGGCGATTGTCCAGAACCCACTGGCAGATCCGTATGTACTTGGTATTTCATCCGGTGCATCCCTTGGTGCAACACTGGCGATCATGCTTGGAGTTGGTGGATTTCTCGGTGGAAACTCAGTTGGTGTTCCTGCATTTATTGGTGCAATGGTCACTTCTTTTGCAGTAATTGCCATTGCAAACATGGGCGGAAAAGCTACTTCTGCTAAACTGATCCTTGCCGGAATGGCCGTCAGCGCGGTATGTTCTGCTTTTTCCAATTTTGTTATCTATATCACCAATGACAAAAATGCAGCAACAGAAGTAATGAAGTGGATGATGGGAAGCCTTGCAGGCGCAAGCTGGAGCAGAGTAGGTGTAATGCTTCCTGTTACATTGATCTGTGTAATTATTTTCTGGACGCAATATCGTAATTTGAATCTGATGCTGTTAGGAGATGATGTATCGATCACACTGGGAACTGATTTGCACAGGCTGAGAACTTTTTATCTGATCGTTGCTTCTGTAATGATCGGGTTTGCAGTATATTGTGCAGGTGTGATCGGCTTTGTAGGACTTGTGATCCCTCATGTGATCAGAATCCTTTTTGGAACAGACCACAGAAGATTATTGCCATTAAGTGCACTGCTTGGTGCATCGTTCTTGATCTGGTGTGATGTGGCATGTCGTGTGATCCTGAAGAATTCTGAGATGCCGATCGGTGTGTTGGTATCCATTATCGGTGCTCCGTGCTTTATTTATCTGCTTGTGCGGAAATCCTATGGATTTGGAGGTAGTAAGTAATGAAGATCACTACAGAAGATATTCAGGTCGGATTTCACGCCAGACAGATACTGAAGGGAATTTCCATAGAGTCAAAGGATAAGGAACTGGTAGGGATCATCGGACCAAACGGAAGCGGAAAATCTACATTATTAAAATGCATCTACCGTATCCTGAAGCCAGATGCAGGTGCCGTTTATCTGGACGGCGAAGAACTCCATTCCATGAGCGTAAAAAGCTCCGCCAGAAAAATGGCAGTTGTGGCACAGCACAATTACTACAACTTTGATTTTACCGTACGGGAAGTCGTGTTGATGGGACGTGCACCTCATAAGAAAGCATTGGAACGGGATAATGCAAAAGATTACCGGATTGTTGAAGAAGCACTGAAAACGGTACAGATGGATGCATTTGCGGATCGCACATTTTCTACGCTGTCAGGTGGAGAGCAGCAGAGGGTTATTCTGGCAAGAGCACTTGCACAGCAGACACCTGCACTGATCCTTGATGAGCCGACTAACCATCTGGATATCACACATCAGATCATGCTGATGGAACTGGTAAAGAAACTTAACGTAACTGTAATATCAGCTATCCATGACCTGAATATTGCGGCGGCATACTGCGATAAGATTTATGTATTGAAAGATGGTGTGCTGGAAGGATATGGAACTCCACAGGAAGTACTCACTCCGGAGCTGATCAAAAGGATTTACCGGGTAGATTCGGAAGTGGTAAATGACAGCCGCGGGAAGATGCATATTTTATTTTTATAATATAAGAATTGACAGGCCAGAGTCAGAAAAAATTTTGACTCTGGCCTGTTGTATATGGAGAAAAAAGATGAATAAGATAGGAATTTTAACAACCGTAGCAAGAATTCCCTCACCTATAGGTGATGGGATGAATTGCACATTCGAGCATGTCTGCTCAAATTCATAAAAAATCGAAAAAACACTTGTTCTGATACAATAAATATATTATAATAGAAAAAAGAACAATATGCTCTTGAAATTTGGACGG